>VFZK01000254.1 GCA_016871215.1 Acidimicrobiia bacterium
TGGAAGAGCTGGTTCGGGCGGTTTCAACGCAGATGCAACAGTGGTCAAAACCCAACAAAACACTATTCCGACTATGCAGCATTACTTAAGACGCTATGTATAGCGCGGAGTAGAAGCAAGTTCGCTCTCGCTGTCATCCGAGTTCATCTGTGTTGATCCGTGGTTGAGAGAGTCAGCGCTGAGGCGACCGGGAACGGACGTGAACCAGACCGGACTACCGATGAATCCGGATTGAAGAATATAGGTTCACTCCGACGGTACCGGCCGTTCCAAGAACTGCAATAAACAGGAGTATCAATCGATGACGCACTCCGTGCTCGATGGTTTCCCAATTGCCAACCCTTTGCTCCATGACATTAAACGGATGAATGAAACCTTTCACGGTGAAGGCTATCTGTTCTTCCGAGACGTGCTGGATCGGGATGCGGTTTTGCGGGTGAAACGCGACTTCGTCAGCGCCTTGGAAGGGCAAGGCGTCACGCGACAGGGAGAGACCGAGCCGTTCTGGACCGGAGTTGGGCTGGAGGGAATTGATGACAATTCGCTTTATGCCTTGGATTCTTATCAGAGCTTGATTGAATCGAAGACAACGCGTGAACTGATAGAGCGGATTTTCGGAGAACCGGTCTTTACCTACCGGAACACCGACATCCGTTTCGCTCTGCCAAACGATGCCAGGCACCAAACTCCAGCCCATCAGGACCATTTCTTCATTCGCCAGACGGATCGATTTCGAACAGCCTGGATTCCGCTGATGGAGATCGATCCCGACATGGGCGGCCTGGCACTGGCGCCTCGAAGCCACCAGCGAGGGTTGCTCGATCACGTCGAGCACGAAACCGCATACTCTTATATCTTTCGCGGGAGGAAGCAGCGCGGCGTGCCGTCTGAAAGTGTTCCGGCACACTGGCTGACGACTCACTACCGTCCGGGCGACCTTCTGGTGTTTCACAGTCTCATGGTTCACTGGGCGCTTCCCAACACATCGGATCGAATCCGGCTTTCACTCGACACCCGCTACCAGCCGCTTTCGGAGCCAAGGACGTGGCAAGCCGAGAAAACGATTCTGGAGCTACGTCGCTATCGCCAGGAGGTCCGAGGCATCGCCTTGGCCGCGGGTTTGAGTAAAGAACAATTCGAAGCGCTGTTGATCGAGATGATGAAGAGAGGCCTTGAGGCCGACGAGCGAAACGTTCAGTCGGTTCAGCAAGAGCTTGGCTACGATACGAAGCGATTGCCTTGCAGCTGATGCTCAAGGCGTCCCAGGGTCGCGGGTCCGGATTCCCGAAGACGCCGATAACCGATCGCCATCGCTGGTTAGCCCCTCCGAGGGTGGGGTCTATTTGCCTCCTCGTAGCCGATTCCTGAAGGCACTTTGGCCGGGACCTCGATTTGGCGCGGCTTGCCCCTTCCGTCACCCGTATCGCGCCATGCCAGTAAGGCAACCTGATTGCCCTCGCGAGTGGGGTCGGCCACCTGCCACCGCGAGATCCAGAGCAACCTCCATCGGTTTGCTGTTGGATTCGTGTTACGATCACCGTCACGATCGCGTGGCAGACCTCGCAGAGGCAGGGCGGGTTGTGCGGTAGCGCTTGCCGGCACGGCTGCCTGTTGCAGGGCTTGAGTCGATTCGGCGAAGCGTTTGGCGCTGAAGAGGCTTTCTCTGAAGCGCCCGATGCCGTGAAGCACTGTCAATCGAGATACCATTGGAAACAAAGCAGAACACAACGGCGGTGAATCTTTGCGATTTCGAACCCCTCGCTCAGGCAATCTTGCCGAAGCCGGTGTTTGATCATTTGAACGGAGGGGCTGAGGACGAGAATACTCTCAGAGAAAACCGGGGGGCGTTTCAGCGGATTCAGCTGCTGCCGCGGGTGCTTAAGGATGTGATTCGCTGCGATCTCTCCACGACGGTCATGGGCCAACCTCTGGCAATGCCTGTCGTTTTGGCGCCGGTAGCGTGCCATCGGCTATTTCATCCCGAGGGAGAACTCGCGGTGGCGCGCGCCGCGTCGGAAGCCGGCTTGGTCTTGACCGTCAGCACTGGGGCTAGCTTTAGCCTGGAGGAATTTGCTAGCGCAGGTCCTGGACTACGCTGGTTTCAGCTGTACGCTTTCCAGGATCGTGGCATCACGCGGGCCTTGGTGGAACGAGCCGAAGCCGCGGGTTATCGGGCGATCTGCCTCACGGTCGATTCCCCAGTCAGCGGCCGTCGTGAACGCGACTTGAGAAACGGCTTTATCCGCCCCAAGCATTTCATCGACAAGATGCTCGTGGACCTTGGATTCAAAGATGTCCCTCGGGACATGAACGAAGAGCAGCTGCAGGCCTTCGTTGGCAAGGCGCTCGCAGTGGCCTTGACGTGGGACTATCTGGAGTGGTTAAGATCCCTCACGCGACTGCCATTCCTGTTGAAAGGAATCCTCTCGGAAGCAGATGCCTCGCTGGCTGCGTCTCACGGCGTTGAGGGCATTGTCGTGTCCAATCACGGCGGACGCCAGCTCGACGGCACACCCGCTCCGATCGATGTGCTTCCGAAGATTGCCGAGGCGGTCGACGGCCGCTGCGAGATTCTGCTCGATGGTGGCGTGCGTCGCGGCACCGACGTTTTGAAGGCGCTGGCTCTGGGTGCGAAAGCGGTAATGATCGGGCGGCCTTACATCTGGGGTCTGGCCGTCGATGGCCAGGCAGGAGTCGCTCAAGTGCTCGAAGTCCTGCGTGAGGAGTTCCGCATTGCGATGGCCCTGGCCGGGTGTGCCAATGTGCGAGAGATCGGCAAAGAGCTGATCTTCCGACGCTGAGGCTTTTCCGCAATCACAGCCCGACCTGACCATTGGCCGTGAGACGTTGGTAGCGGCGGTGTGATGCCGTCCGCGCCCGACCTTGGCTGTCGCCATCTTAAGGGAAGCACAGGAAATCCGTGCTGCTGCTCTCAGCGTTGCCGTCGTCGCGTTTCGTCTAGATCCCAGCTTTGTGAGGTGAATCGCCATGTCCCGATCCAGACGTAGCTTCCTGCAGGCAGGTTCAGCCGCCATCGTTTCTGGAGTTTTGCCCTCTGGGTTCAGTCGTACCGCGCAGGCCGGAGGTGGCGAGCGAGTTCGAGTGGGCATCATTGGACGCACAGGCAAGGGAGACTACGGACATGCTGTCGATGTTGCATTCACGAAACTGCCGAATGTCGACATTGTCGCGCTGGCCGACGAGGATGAAAACGGCCGCGCGGCCGGTCAGCAGCGAACACGTGCCAAGAGAGTCTACGCAGATTTTCGCGAGATGCTTGCGAAGGAAAAATTGGACGTGGTTGCGATTTGCCAGCGGTGGATCGACCAGCACCACGAGATGATCCTGGCGGCCGCCGAAGCCGGGTGTCATGTCTACATGGAGAAACCTTTTTGTCGAACGCTCGCCGAATGCGACAGCGCCGTCGAGGCACTGAAGAAACGAACCCTGAAACTGGGCATCGCGCACTCCAGCCAGTATTCGCCAGTTCTCGACGTCGTAAAATCGCTGATCGGGAATGGCGAAATCGGCGACGTCCTGGAGCTCCGGGGGCGAGGCAAAGAGGACCACCGCGGTGGCGGGGAAGACTTGTGGGTGCTCGGTTCGCACATTTTCGGCTTGATGCGTTCGCTGGCGGGAGGAAACGCTACCTCGTGCACCGCCAGGGTCACTCATCAAGGCCGCGCGGTGACGAAGGCCGATGTCGTGGCAGGCCCCGAGGGAATCGGTCCGCTGGCAGGCGACAACGTGCAAGCAAGATACTCGTTTCCCAGCGGCGCCTATGGCCACTTTGGTTCGCGGCGTGGCATGGCTGGTCGTCCAGCGCGGTTCGCAATTCAGGTTTTCGGCTCGAAGGGAATCATCGAGGTCGAGAGCGGTTATCTGACGAAAGCCTATCTTTTGCGAGACAGCAGCTGGTCTCCAGGCCGCTCTGGGCGGTCGTGGGAGCCAGTCACTTCGGCTGGGGTTGGCAGGCCAGAACCCCGCACAGACGGCACTTACGAAGGAGGACACATTGCTGCGATCAAGGACTTGATTGACAGTATTAAACAGGATCGACCGACCCGATGCTCTGCTGAAGATTGCCGAAGCATCATCGAAATGATCTCGGCGGTATTCGAATCGCACCGTGTGGGTGGCCCGATCGCTTTGCCCATGGCCACTCGCGTGAATCCGCTAACCCTGATGGCGTGAGACTCGCGAATCTCAACCCAGGCGACTGTCGTTTCCCAACGCCGCTCAAGCGCCCATTGTTACCAGACTACCTCACGATCGGAGCCACAAACAATGTCACAAACCCGCTTTGCCGCCGCCATGCTGTGCTTCTGTCTCTCTCAAACTGCGCTGATCGCAGAACCAACGAAGTATCTCCGCTTTCAGAAGGGCAAGAAGGTTGCCTACGGGTTGCTGGAAGGATCTCGCGTGCGAGAGCTTTCCGGTGATCTCTTTGGTGCTTATTCGAAGACGCAAACCACGCATGCATTGAGCGAAGTCAAACTGCTTCCGCCGACTCGTCCCTCGCAGGTCCTGGCACTCGCTGGCAACTACCGAAGTCATCTGAAAGATGAGGCCATTCCGGCCAAGTTTCAAGTTCCACAACCGTTCTTCAAGAGCCCTTCCTGCCTTGTGGGACAGGGCGACGCCATCGTGATACCGAAGGATGCCAAGACAGTCCACTACGAAGCGGAACTGGTGATCGTCATCGGGAAGAAATGCTCGAAAGTATCGAAGGCAAGAGCCATGGACTGTGTATTCGGGGTCACGGCGGGCAACGATGTCAGCGAACGCATCTGGCAGAACGACGCGGATGTCAAAGATGTGCAGTGGTGGCGGGCCAAGGGTGCAGATACGTTTGGTCCGGTGGGGCCCTACCTGGTTACCGGAGTCGACTACGGCCAGCTGATGCTGCGGCTGCGGCTGAACGGCGAGGTGAAGCAGGAAGAACGGACAGACCACCTCATCCACGATATGCCGACAACCGTGAGCTTCATCAGCCAGTACGTTACCTTGCACCCCGGAGATCTGATCTTCACAGGCACGCCTGGAAAGACGTCAGCCCTCAAGCCAGGAGACATCGTCGAAGTCGAGCTGGAGGGAGCCGGCATTTTGCGCAATCCTGTCGTGGCTGAAAAATAGGCGGCCTGCAAGAGCCGGGTCATTTGTCCGAGAGGCCGTGTTGCAGACAGCACGCAACCCATCAACGCGATCTGCTTCCAACGGAGGAACCGATCATGCCAACCCCATCTCGACGCGAGTTCTTGAAGCAGAGTTCCGTAGTTGCTGCCGCATCAGCATTCTGCTCGCAAGCGGGCCGCACAGCCAAAGCAGCGCCCAGCGATAGAGTTCGCGTCGGGATTGTGGGCGCTGGCGGACGGGCGGCGTCTCTGATCGCCTCATTCTCGGCGAACCCGTGGGTCGAAGTTGTCGGGATCGCCGACTTGGATGCCAATCGCCTGCCGATGGGACTCGAGTCTGCTGCAAAGCTGCAGGGTGTGAAGCCCCGCGGCGAAAGCGATTTTCGCAGGTTGATTGACGACCCATCGATCGATGCTCTGGTCGTTGGAACGCCTGACCATTGGCACGCCATCCCAACCATCCTGGCTTGTCAGGCCGGAAAAGACGTATACGTTGAAAAACCAGACAGCCACAACATTGTCGAAGGCATGCGGATGGTGGCAGCGATGCGGAAACACAAGAGAATCGTGCAGATGGGTTCCCAGCACCGCGCGACGAAGCGGCTTCAGTCGGCCCTTGAGTTCGTCAAAAGTGGCAGGCTGGGCCGCGTGGTTGTCGCCAAGGCATGGGAAAGTTCCAAGCAGCGGCCGATCGATTTTGCAAAGGACATTCCTGTGCCACCGGGTGTCGACTATGAAATGTGGATGGGACCGGCGCCCAAGCGGCCATTTAATGTCAACCGGTTTCACGGGCGCTGGCGCTGGTTTTACGACTATGGCACAGGCGACCTCGGCAACGATGGCGTTCATCGGCTTGACATGGCAATCGCTGCACTCAACGCGGCCTGTGAAGCTCAAGGCGAGCGGCCCGTCGGACTGCCAACAACGATATTCGCCAACGGCGGCAAATGGTACTTCAACGACGCACAGGAGTTCCCCGATACCATGCAGGTGAACTTCGAGTTCGGCTCCGGTTCGAACACCAAATTACTCACGTACGAAATGCGCATATGGGCGCCGTACCACTACCTTGGCGAATCGGAAGGCTCGGCGATCTTCGGCGATCAAGGATATCTCGTGATGGGCAACAGGCGTTGGATAGCCTACGACAAAAGCGGCGAGGTGATTGGACATGGCGAAGGAGACAGCCACGAGGCTCCCCATGTGCAGAACTTCATCGACTGCATCAAGTCGCGGGCAAGGCCTTATTGCGACCTGGATACCATTGGCCATCCAGCGTCGCTGTTGTGCCACGCTGGAAATATTTCGGCGAGGCTTGGTCGCAAGCTGACACTGGACGCAGTTACGGAAACCTTCCTCGGTGACCCCGAAGCCAACGCGTTGCGAACCCGCTCCGAATACCGCAAGCCGTGGGTTCTGCCTGAAGTGTGAAGTTCCTGAGTCGTGAGGCGTGAGCGTGCCGGGGCGAGTCGACACCGCCGCAGCACGCCAGATGCTCTTTCCACGGGAAAATGGGTGCAGCGACGCTCGGCAGCGCTTAAGCGCTGCGGCCGGCTCGCGTTCATCGCTCTGATCCAGTAGGCAGTATCGATATCCATTCTGCCGTTGAGGACAAAAGGCTCTCTGCAAGCAGGATGGACTCCCGGTTGAATCACTCTGACCCACTCCGTGCGGCCCGGAAAAAGACCGACCCTGCAGAAATCGAACACGGCTCGTTTGGTTCAGGAGTCTCTCTTCGAATGCATCGGTCTCGATCACGAATGCCCGCAGGCCGTCGCGGCACATCGTGAATGCGCTCCTCTGGTTTTACTGCCGCAGACCCGCACAAGACGCGGGATCTGCGCTACGGGCGGGGCAACCGATGTTTCGCTCACCCGGAGAATTGATTGGAATCGATCCCCGTGAGCCGGTTTGCCGGGTTCTTCGTAGCGCAGATCCTGCGCGAGGCCGCGCTGAAACTCCAGTCTTTTGCGTAAGTTTGCCGGAATGACGGATTCAGTTTCACAGTGGAATTCTCTTGACAGCTTCCGTTCAGTGTCATTACTGTCTGGCGAAGAATAATCCGTGAATCGCGCCAACCAGATCGGCAACAAAGCTCTCGAACGCAAGTCGCTTAGCCAGCAGGTGGCTTCTGCTATACGCTCGTCGATTCTGGATGGCGAGCTTGAGCTCGGACAGAAGCTTCGGGACATGGAGCTGGCTTTGGCCTACGGTGTCAGCAGCAGCGTCGTCCGGGAGGCCCTCAACATCCTGCAAGGCGAGGGGCTTGTCGTGGCAGACCCCTACCGGGGCAGAGCTTAAGCTGCTTCTGATCGGGCAGGATCGCACGCGCGAGACGTTTACTGGGGAGCGGATGCAGCGCGGATTCGCATTCCGATCCGACGTCATACGTATCAGTGTCCTGACTGGTATCGACAAGGCGCTGTTGGACATCACAGGGTAAGGTGTATGGTCGGCCCGTGTACAACTTGCTCGGTGGTACAGTGCGAGAGAGGGTGAGGATCTACGCTCGGCCTGACCTTGGCCCGGGGAGATGAAGTCGAGGAAATAGACCCACATTTCCATTTTGAGCTCTTCCGCCGAACCTTCGGATGGTCGCCGTGATCTCTTGTGTTTAGGGCTGCGCTACCAGAACAACCGCGTGCCCTACGAAATCAACGGACGCTTCTATAATTTCGACCCGGCGACGGGCAATCTTGTCGTGCCCGATCAGGATGCATTAGGCAGAATCAATCCCGGTTT
>VFZK01000255.1 GCA_016871215.1 Acidimicrobiia bacterium
AGCCTCGTTGAGGTCACTGGGGTAGCTCTTGCGCTGCGTTTCAATCGGAGTCGACAGGGGAGACCTCGCTGTTGGTCTGGGTTCCCATGTTCTTTTAATGGATCGAATCTCACTTGTCCAGCGGATTTCCAATCTATCATCGGATTTTTAAACACCCTCTCATTCACGTGGAGGATTGATTGGCGAACTCCTCTGCCGGGTCAATGCCACTGAGTCTGCGCCGAGCCCCCCAAAAAACGGCCAGACGAATCCCGAGCTGCGCTTGTTCACGCCACGGGAGCGGCAGTTACTGGAAGGCAAAGGCTCGCATCCGTCCGCCGCGAAAGAGCTCGGCAGATTGGAACTGGCACTGCAGAAGAGATCATTCCGAGTAGAACGCTTCGTGCGGGTCGCATGCCCCGCCTTGGGAACCACGCTCGCCTCGGGCCGGCTCGATCGCTGGATTTCTATCCTCGGCAGTGTGGCGACGGCGATGCCCAACACGCCCATCTTTGACGCCTTCAACGACCTGGGAGACTTCGCAGCCGCGGTGATCAAAGAACGCACCGATCCCTCGGCACTTCCCGGCCTGGAAGCGATGATGCCCGATTCACCGCTCATCAAGCTGGTCAACTGGCCTGCCACCACTCTTCCCAGCCAACTCACGGTGATCGCGGGAGACATCGAGCCGGATGCCTGGTGGGCAAAGTTGCTGGTCTTTGGAACCGATCGGTTCTACGACGGAGACCACGACCTCGTGGTCAACACAGCCTCGATGTATGGTGGCGCGCGGCGCGAACCGGCGGCCTTGGCGAGCTTTCACAAGGGCCCCGGCGTGAACCACTTCACGTACTTTAGCAACAGCGAAAGCGCGAAACAGCTGGTGCGGGCTCTTACGCGCGACGCTAGCGACCAGACCGGATTCGAGCTCTTGGAGAAACCGTCGGTCGACATCGCACGCGCAGCGGTTGCCCGCTCCGCTGAGCCCCGGCCGGTGGTCTTCGTTCTGCCAGGCATCATGGGCAGCGAGCTGTCCGTCGGCAGAGACCAGGTGTGGGCAAAGATTCCCGACCTGGTCTTTGGCGGGCTTGGCAAGCTGCGCATCGACGCCAGGAATGTCAATCCCACCCAGCCCATAGCGCGGTACTACGGCGAGCTGGTCGAGTTTCTGGCGCAAACCCACAAAGTCGTACCCTTCGCCTACGATTGGCGCCTGCCGGTGGAACAGGAAGCCGACCGCTTGGCCCAGGAAGTGCGCCGCGAGTTTGCGCAGGCCAGCCAACACAAGCAGCCGGTGCGATTGCTGGCCCACTCGATGGGTGGACTGGTGGCTCGCACGATGATTGCGCGCCACGGCACCCTGTGGCGCCAAATCTCTGCCCAACCAGGCTCGCGACTGGTGATGTTAGGCACTCCCAACGGTGGGTCACACTCGATCACCGAGTTGCTGGTGGGCAGCTCTGCCACGCTGCGGAAGCTCGCTCTCGTCGATCTGTTGCATTCGCAGAAGGAGCTGCTTGAGATCATCTCGCGCTTTCCGGGCGTGCTGGCCATGCTGCCAGCGGATGCGCGGGAGGACTACTTTCCCCTGCAGACGTGGCGGAGCTACCACGAACGCGCCGGAGATGCCTGGATCCTCCCTCAAGACCGAGACTTGGCGCAGGCACGCCGTTTTCGCCAGCTTCTGGACCGAGCGCCTTTGGATCCGGCATCGACCGTTTACGTGGCCGGCAGGGCAGACGTCACGTTGGCCAGCATGAGCCTTGATCCTGGCGCTGGACGGGGCGCCCAGATTCAGTTCATGGCCACAACACGCGGCGATGGACGAGTCACTTGGGACAGCGGAATTCCAACGGGCGTGCCTACCTGGTATATGGACGTCGAACACGGTGACATGCCCGCGCACGTACCGTCTTTTCAGGCTTTCCTGCAGTTGCTTCAAAACGGCGCCACCAGCCTGCTATCCCGAACGGCTCCGGTCTCGCGAGCAGGCAATGAGCTGTTTGCTGCGCCTCGGGCAGTCGATGAAGTCTATCCGAATGCCGAAGAGCTCGAAGCTGCGGCGCTGGGAGCAGGACGGCGGCGGCGCAAGGCCGCAAAACCTCGCGAGGCCACCGTGCGAATCCGGGTGGTTCACGCCAATCTGGCTTTGGCTCGTCATCCCGTGGCGGTCGGCCATTACGCCGGGGATTCCATCATCAGCGCCGAAGCCCACCTGGACCGTGCTCTCGACGGAGAGCTCAGCCGGCGCCACTTGCTTGGGACTTTACCCGGGCCCGATTGGCACCTCGGCACTCTTCACAAACCCGAGATTGCACGAGGAACCCCCTCCTTCGCCGCTAGGTGCGCTGGTGATTGGACTCGGCACTCCCGGAACACTTAGCGCCAACTTGCTGGCACGGGCGTTCTCTCAAGCGTTGCTGAGTTATGTCGTCGAGTGGAGCAATCACGAGCGGAGCCTGGCGGCTGGCCGAGGCAAGGAAGCCTCGAACGACCTGGCGCTGACGACCTTGCTGGTGGGCAGTGGCGCCGGGGGTGTCAGCGTTCCCGACTCCGTTCACGCCGCCTTGCAGAGCATCGTGCGCACAAATCAGGCCTTGGCTGCCGCACGCCAGGCTCAACGAATCCGCGAGGTTGAGTTCATCGAGCTTTGGGAGGACCGGGCAATTCAGATCATGAGAGCCTGCCAAGACATCGAAGCCGACCCTGAGCTGCGCGGCGTATTCGCAATTCACCCAGAACTGGACGCGAGAAAGGGTGGCTTGCGGCGCGTAAGTTATGAAGACCCTTCGGGATGGTGGCACCGGTTGCAGATCCTGGGAGGAAGTAGCGACGATGCCACTTATTCGACTCTGCGCTTCATGTCGACCACGCGCCGGGCTCGCAACGAAGTGCGGCTGTTGCCGACGCAGCGCGCGCTGGTCGACCGTTTTGTCGAGGAAGCAATTCGAACCACGCACGACAACCGCAGCGTTTCGCGAACCCTGTTCGAAATGCTGCTGCCAAACGAACTGAAAGAACAGGCGCCCGATCGAGACGACATCGTCCTGCTGCTGGACGAGGAGGCTGCCCGCTATTCCTGCGAGCTGCTGGAAGACCCCGGCGGTTCGGGCCGGAATCCTTTCGTCATCGAACATGGTGTGCTTCGCCAGCTCGAGACGCCGCCGTTCCGCAAGTTGGTGCGGCCAGTCACTGAAAGAAATGCTCTTGTGATCGGAGATCCCGTCGGCCCGTTCGTCGAACTGAAGGGAGCCCAAGCTGAAGCCGACGCGGTCTCGCGGAGTTTGGAGGCAAATGGGCGTTTTCGCGTCGAGCTTCGAAAACGTCCGGATGGAGACGAAGTGATCCTGGCGCTATGTGCTGCTCCCTATCGAGTGCTGCACCTCGCAGGCCATGGTGTCTACAAATACCTCCCGGCCCAAAGACTACAGGGTGTCGAGCCTCGTCCAGACGAGGTCGGCGCCGGAGGCTCCAAACGGGCCCCTCTGAAGCCCATCACTGGCATGGTCACCGGAGATGGCATTGACCTGACGCCTGCAGAAATCCGCCAAATGCGCCAGGTGCCCGAACTGGTCTTCATCAACTGCTGCCATCTGGGCCACATCGAAGCCGGGGATCGGGGAAGCCTCAATGACCGGCGGGACCAGAACTTGATTGCCGCAAATGTAGCGACAGAGATGGGCGTGCACGCCGTCGTGGCAGCCGGCTGGGCCGTGGATGACGCCGCAGCCCTAACTTTCGCGACTGCGTTCTACGACCGCATGCTCGAGGGCGAGTTCTTCGGGGTGTCCGTGAAGGAAGCACGGCGAGCAACGTTCGATTTTCCTGTCCAAACCAATACCTGGGGAGCCTACCAATGCTACGGCGACCCGGACTATCGCCTGGTTCGCAGGAACGAAGCCGTGCGAGTCACGCAGAAGAAGATTTCGTTTGTCTCGCGCCAGGAAGCCTTGGTCGAGATCGCCAATCTGGAAGCTCGGCTCTCCACCAAAGCGGGTGGTGGACAAAAGGCAGAGATCGAATGGCTGGCCGCGATTCTGTCCGCGCTGCGAGGGAAGAAGTGGCTCGACGAAGACAGCAACAACGGAAAGATCTGGGCAGGCCTGGGACACGTATACCGGGAAGCCCGAAAATCCCCTGAAGCCATCGAGCATTTCCGCACCGCTTTGGCCCTCGACCCCTTTCCCGTTTCGTTGGGCGACATCGAACAGCTCGCCAATCTGTTGAGCCGGCAGGCACTAGCTACCCAACAGGAGGGCGGGGCCGGAGACCGGCAACTCCTGGCCCGCGCCGAGGCCGAAATCGAAGAGGCCATCAGCCTGATCAAGTGGCTTATGGATTCGCCCAGTTGGCGCAGAGGTGGCACAGGGAAAAGGCCCCGCGGCTCGCGAGAGGATGCGCCTGGCAAGACGCCCGAACGCCTGTCGTTGCTGGGCAGTGCCTACAAACGCAAGGCGTGGATTAGTACCGATCCCACTGCCGCGATAGAGCAGATGAATCTGGCTTATCAGAAGGCTTCCGAACGAGCCGGGAAAGAGGGAAGTTCTTTCCTCTATCCGAAACTCAATCAGTTGTTTGCCGAAGTCATTCTTACTTGGGGACGAAAGCGACGGCGTCACCGAGCGAAACCGCCGCTTCGCCAAGAGCTCGAGCGCCTGAAATCGGAGATCGAAGAACTCAGCCAATCCAAAGGTTCCTTCTGGGATGAAGTGATGTCTCATGACAGCCAGCTGGCTTCGGATCTGCTGGACGACCGGCTGACGGTGCGAACCTTGGAGAAACTGGCGGCGCGCTACCGCGACTCGCGCCGGCGCGCCAGCCCGCGTGAGTTCGGATCGGTACTGGATCAGTTCGAATTCCTGAAAGCCATGGCGCTGAAAATGGGAAAGCAAGGCGTTGCAGAATGGCTGGATCGGCTGTGCAAAGCTTTGGAGGAGCCAGACAAAGAACAAGCCAAGTCAAGCGCCTGAGCAGGAGACAAGGTACCCAGTCATAACTCCCGGCCGGCATCCGTCCGCGATTCCCCGGGCGGGGATGGAACGTCCGTTCCATCCTGAGGGCAGGGCTCGCACTATCGTCGTTGCTTGCAAAAAGCGCGAACCTGGAGAAATTAAGCATTCTTCAAGCGGCAAGGAGGCATTTCTCACTACTCAGTCCCAAGCACTGGCTGAAACGATACCCTTCCGGTTCGTAGTGAAGCACACCAGTGTTTCCAGAAACCTTTGCGCTCACTTCTCAAGTTAGCCCCCACATGGTCTTCCGAAGCGCAAAGGCGCCACGGGCGTGGCGCACTAGAAGCCTCGACGAGACATGTCACAAGAAGTGCCATAGCTCGCTTTTTCATCAGTACGACGCTCGATTGCCCCTGGCGTTTGCGCTTGACAGAATAGAACCCACTGCCTATTCTCTCGCTCGTTAGGAAAAAACAAATCAGGCAGGCCCCATATCTGCGGGCCTCTATTTCCACCGTTATCAAAGGAGACAACATGAAGAGGATTACCCCGTTTGCTCTGGTTGTGCTTTTGGCTTGCAGTTCGAACTTGGCTGCCGGAGAAAAAGGGAAATGGACTGGCTGGCTTTCCGATGCCAAATGCGCCGCCAATGGGGCCAAAGCTGCCCACAAGGGCTGCTCGATCAAATGTGTGGAAGGCGGACAGCCAGTGGTGTTCGTTCAGGACAGCGACAAGAAAGTCTTCAAGCTGGATAGAGCCGACAAGGTGAAGTCTTTGATCGGCGACAAGGTGGTTCTCGAAGGAGCGCTCGACGGCGACACAATCAAGGTTTCTTCTGCCGCCAAGGCTGAGTGACCATCGCCCGAAACCGCTTCTCCACGCGCTTTCGGGCGATAATCACGCCGACTCACTGTGGCACGTATGCGCGAGAACCCCGTCTGTGTTCTTCTTGACGATCGGGCTACAAATGAGCTCAGGCAGGGCAAGTCATTAGGGAATCCAAAGCAAGCCTCTGTTGTGGTCGCACTGGCGTGCGAAGCTACGTGCTGCTAGTGCCGCACGCCAGTGCGGCCATTGCAAACCACTGGTGCGCGGCACTTGCGCAACCCCCCGGCTTGTCTTGGTCGCACTGCCGTGCGACACTACGGACAAACCGCGGCCGCCACTGCGAAACGCCCCTGTGAAGAGGGTCGCGCTTGTCGAGCCGCACCGAAACAATGGGCCGATCAACACAGTTCTCGTTTCGTCTAGACAACGACAAGGCTGGGTCGATGATTCGCGTTACCTGGCAAAGGGCCCGGTTTCTCACGCTGTTCTGGGCGTTATGGTGCACCTTCGCCATTGCGCAGAACACCACGGACGCTACTAAGAACTATCATGACCTCAAGCCTGGAGTGCCTGTCAGCTTCGCCAAGCAGGTGGCGCCAATTCTTCAGGCAAAGTGCGTTGGCTGTCATTCGCAGACGTCCAGCATGGGGGGACTGGTCCTGTCGGACTTCGCCTCGTTGATGAAGGGTGGAAGCCACGGGCCTGCAGTGGTTCCCGGCAATGGCAAAGACAGCCGGATGGTGCAGATGTTAGAAGGCAATGTTCAGCCACGCATGCCGATGGGAGCGCAGCTCGACCCCCTGGAAATCGCCAGCATCAAACTCTGGATCGATCAAGGCGCCAAGCTCGACCAGGATCCCGGCCAACTGCAAGCCTTGCGCGAACCTGAGATTCCGAAGATTGCGCCGGCGCCGGTCTCATCTCAAGCGGGCGCAGTGGCCTTTTCGCCTGATGGCAACATGATCGCCGTCGGCGGCTACGGTGGAGTCCGTCTGCTGGACGCCCGCACTCGCCAACCCATGGGCCAGCTTACGGGCTTGACCGAAGCCGTGAGGACGCTGTCTTTCTCGCCAGATGGCCGATACCTCGCTGCTGGCGCAGGCCGTCCAGCTCAGCACGGCGAAATCAAGGTCTGGCAGACCGGAGATTCATTCTGGACCCGGCCCGCCTTGCATTCTACCCCAACGCATCGCGACTGTGTCTACGCCTTGGCCTTTTCGCCAGACAGCAAGTCGCTAGCCTCGGCCAGCTACGATCAAATGATCTATCTTTGGGATCCGGCAACAGGCAAGCAGATAAAGCCGCTGAAAGAGCATACGGATGCGGTATTTGACCTGGCGTTTTCGCCCGACGGCCAGTGGCTCGCCTCGGGTGGTGCGGACCGGACCGTCAAGCTGTGGGATGTCGCTTCAGGCAAGCGCATCTTCACGCTGGGCAGCGCGACCGAAGGTGTGAACACCGTGGCTTTTCATCCGCATGGCACTCTGTTGGCTGCCAGCGGATTTGACTGCACCATCCGCGTTTGGGATTTGTCAGGAAAGGGTGACCCCACAGAGGTTCACGCGGTCATCGCTCATGACCAACCCGTCCTGCGCATCGCCTATTCGCCGGACGGCCGCTGGCTAGCCACGACCGGCTGGGACAAGCTGGTGAAAATCTGGGAGACGAAAACGATGACGGAGATCCGCACGATCCCAGGTCAAAGCGACTGGGTCCTCAGCATGAGTTTCTCCCCGGACGGAAAGCAACTGCTGTTTGGCCGCTATGACGGCTCAGTGTCAGTTTATGAGACGGCCACCTATCAGCGGATCGGAAACCTGCTGGAAGGGCAGTCGCCCCAGCACGCTGCGCGATAGATTCCTAGCCGGATCATTGCGACCGCACGCACTGGCAGTTCATCGCGCCAGCCCTCTCAAATCCACCCTGTCATAAACGTCAGCAAGCCATATACGGCACGGAATTGCAGACAGTTGCACGCAATCTTCTGATTCCGCTGCAAAACCCCCGGGCGGCTACGCAAGCCTGGGAGCCCGTTTTTTGGTCGCTGGCTGGGGTGGTTGCAGTCGGACCAGGTGCAATTCACCGCGGTCGAGCAGTTCCCACTGGACGGTTT
>VFZK01000256.1 GCA_016871215.1 Acidimicrobiia bacterium
CCGCGCTGCCCAACACCTCTTGCACCATCTCATCGTCCCGCACGTATCTCA
Source organism: Acidimicrobiia bacterium (assembly GCA_016871215.1). Classification (GTDB taxonomy): domain Bacteria; phylum Acidobacteriota; class Terriglobia; order Versatilivoradales; family Versatilivoraceae; genus VFZK01. The sequence continues at coordinate 52 of VFZK01000256.1, forward strand.
CATGGTGCATTCGCGCAAAACCTAAGTAAAACATCAACACGGTCCCCATCACGAATTGGGCATTACTCAGACTCGCCGGCTGCCGCTTGACCGTTAGCTTCTCGTACAGCAGCTGCACAAACTCCAGCTTCTCCAACAACGCCGCCAGCGGTAACAGGCCGCCGTACGGGGTCAGCACCCCGCCTCCAAAGTCGTACCGGGTGGCCGCCCCGATTTTATTGGCTTTCCCCCGCGTTCTTTCTTTTCCGCTCGCAACGGCCTTTTCAGACCTCGGCGCTTTTGCTATCTTCTCCATTCGGGAGTGCTCCTTTCCTTGATCGCTCTATCAAGTCTGGATAGGTCGTCTTTGCAAACCGCCTATCCTAGGGCACTCCCGCTTTCCTTTCAATCCCTCCGTTCCGGTTCAGTCGCTATAAGCCCGTTCGGCGCATAATCTGGGTAGTGATTCCCTGATTTTCGTTCCAACCTGGGCCCAACTGCAAGCGTTGAACGTTCGTTCACAAAAAGAGGAGAATTAGGTTATGAAACATGAACGAGAAGAGCTTTCGACCCACGTGCCGTCCGGGCACGGAATTCCGCGCGTGTTCACAATCCGCGATCTCGTCCCACGTGCAAATTCCCCCCAGAGCCGGTCCGCACGAGTCGTCAACGAAGAAACAACGGGAGCGAAGAATCTGTTTGCAGGCGTGTTTTGGTCCGATCCGGGGGCCAGTGGTGGCTGGTCATTCGGGTCCGCGGACCCAGGGGTCCCGGGTTGTCCACACGTGGGTGTTGGCGAAGAGGTCTACCTTTGTATTCGAGGACGTGTCGCCGTCGAGTGGGAAGGCGGCTCGTTCGAATTTGGCGCCGGCGACATCGTCTTCTGGCCCAACAACCGATGGTTCCGGACGCGCGTCATCTCTGACGAACCTGTCCAGATGTTTTATGTGATGGCTCCACCACCCACCTCGATGTGGGGTCTCGGCGATCCGGTCAGCCAGACTGGCGAGTCGATTCGCTGAGCCGTGGCCGGCAAGCAGTCGCGGTGCACCGCACTTGCAGTCCCAAGGACCAATTGCTAGAGTGCGCCACAACAATGGTGACTGCAGCGCTAGAGGCTGCCTCGAGATGCTCACGGACCAACAACTCCAGCGATATCGGACGGAAGGCTACGCGCGTGGCGCCAGGATCGTCAGCGAGGCCGAGCTGGCCAGGCTGCGTGATGAAATTGACGCTTTGATCGCAGCCTTGCCGCCAGACAAAAGGCCTGAGAACATGCCTTCGGCGCATTATGGGAACGCGTATCTGCGGGAGCTCTTCCTGAGCAAACCGTTTGTCGATGTCGCCGAACAGATTCTAGGACCCGATCTGGCGCTGTTTACCAGCCACATTATCAGCAAGCGGCCGGGCGATGGGCTAGCTGTGAATTGGCACCAGGACGCGGCTTTTTTCCCGATCGAACCGATGGAAATCTTTACGTTGTGGCTGGCGGTCGACGATTCAAATCGCGAAAACGGCTGCATGCAAGTCATTCCCGGTTCCCATCGCAGCAGAACGATCATCCAGCATCGCGTCGATCTCCAGTCGGGAACGACGTTGCCACTCGTGCTGGACGGCCTTGACCGGACGTCGGCGGTCGATGTCGAGCTCAAGGCCGGAGAGTTCTCAGTGCACGATGCCTTCATTCTGCATGGATCCAATGCGAACCGTTCGTCGCGGCGTCGATGCGGCATTACGATCAAATACATTCCGACTTTTGTCCGAATCGACCGAAGCTACGTGGCTCCCTCCGGCTTCGACTGGCAGGGATTGAACCTTTTCTCGCGCGCGGCGATCCTGGAAAAGTCAATCGTTACGCCAATGCCTGACCAAGACGAGCCTCTCTGCCGCCGATTGGGGGCAAGGCTCCTGCCGAGCCGCCATGGATAAGGATGCTACCGGAGTTATGGCTCGCCCTCCCGATGTCTGCAAGGCAATTTCCCCGGCTCTGGCAGCTGAAGACGAAGAATGTTCAGCTGCCAAAACGCGTTGACGGTGGAAAAAAGTTGCGACGAGAGTAGAGGCGCCGTCGGCTAGTGTCTGGCGAGCCGCCTCGGGATGCAGGTTGCTTGTGGCTTCACTCTCCTAACCCTGAGAAAGGTACTCCTAATGATGAAGACCGCAGACGCAGTGGTTATTGGCGCTGGTGTCAACGGTGCCAGCATCGCATTCAATCTGCTCAAGCAGGGACTCAAGAAGGTTGTCATTCTCGAGAGGTATCTCGTTGCTTCCGGAGGAACCGGCAAATCGGCAGCGATCATTCGCCAACACTACTCGAATGAGCCTCTGGTCCGGATGATGAAACGGTGCATCCAGGTTTTCTCGCAGTTCAACGAGATCGTCGGAGGCAGCGCTGGTTTCGTGAATACCGGCTGGGCGTTTTTGATTCCCGAGGGCGCGGTCGACGCCTTCGGCAAGAACATGTCCATGCAGCAGTCCTTGGGAATTCGCACGAAGGAAATATCCAGACAGGAACTGCAAGACATCGAGCCGCGATTCAACCTGGACGACGTCGCTAAGATTGCTTATGAGCCGGACTCAGGATATGCAGACCCGCACTTGACCACCACGAGCTACGTGCAGGCGGCGTGTTCCCTGGGTGGAGAGATCGTACAATGCAATCCAGTCACTTCGCTGACAATCGAGAAAGACCGAGTCGCTCAAGTCAACGCCGCCAAAGGCAGCATCGCCACCAACATTGTGGTGAATGCCGCAGGTCCCTGGGCGGGAAAGGTCGCCGCTATGGCAGGCCTAAACATTCCCATACAAGTCAGCCGTGAGGAAGAGATCCTCATTGCGCCACCTCCGGGAGAGCCGCCTGTTCGGCTGGTTGTTTCCGACATGGCGAAAGCGATCTACTACCGTCCGGATGCGAGCCGCGTTCTGGTCGGACGCGGTTATCCGAAGGAGTACACCTATGTCGATCCCGACCGGTTCTCGGGTGACACCAGCTTTGAGTTCATCGACGACGCAGCTGGCCGGCTAGCTAGCCGGATGCCGGTTTTCGGCAATGCGCTCGTTGAGCACGCCTACACCGGACTGTACGACATCACGCCAGATTGGCATCCAGTATTGGGTCGCACTTCGGTCGATGGTTTTTTCCTGGCTGCCGGTTTCAGTGGGCACGGCTTCAAGTTGGCGCCTGCCATCGGAGAATTGATCGCAGAAGAGATTGTCTCGGGCCGTGCCACCAGCATCGACATCTCCGGGTTCGGCTTGGAACGGTTCGAAAAAGGCCGCCTCTTTGCGGCAGCCTACGGAGGCAACCGAGCTTAGAGAGTGTTTAAAAAGGTGCCCTTTGGTTCGTAGTCCCGCCTTTAGGCGGAAGGAAATGCTGTGATTCCGGCTAAAGCCGGGACTACAAAACTAGGTGACTCCTTGAACCAGGCCTTTCTAAATACCCTCTTAGAAGAAACTTGAAGCCTTGGTATGCTTCACGGCGAGCCTCCGGCTTTTCGTGCATTGCCCACGGGAACATGCCCGTGACGCTCGTGTCTTTGTAGTGCCGCACGCCAGTGCGGCTACCTGAGCACAGGCTGGCAGCCCGTGCCATGTGGCATAGGCATCTTGCCCATGCGGGACCCTGAACGGTCATACGGCCGCGGCCCTCGGAATCCACAGAAGCAGCTCGAGGGTACGAACGATGGGTGGGCGTGAGAAAACACCTGAACGTGGAGAGAGGCTGAGGCAGAAATGAGCGTGCGCATTGGGGTGGATGTGGGTGGGACGTTCACGGACATCGTCTGCTTCGACGAGGAGCAGAGCCGCCTCACTTTGCTCAAGGTACCCAGCACTCCCAAGGCGCCTGACCGGGCAGTGATTGACGGTGCGCTGCGGATCTTGCGCGAGAGTGGTCTCAGCCCGCAGTCCGTCAGTTTCTTTATTCATGGCACCACCATCGCCACCAATACCTTGTTGGAAGGCAAGGGAGCGCGTGTGGCGCTTTTGGTAACCGAAGGGTTCCGTGACGTCCTTCAGATCATGCGCCAGGATCGTCCCCGGCTCTACGACTACTTCATCCAACGCCCGGAACCTTTGGTCTCCAGAAATCTGCGCTTCGAGATTCGTGAGCGCATGCTCTACACAGGCGAAGCCCGTACGGCGCTTGCAGAAGAACCAACCCGTGCGACGCTCCGGAAGATCGCAGGCCTAGGCATCGAAGACGTCGCCGTCTGCCTGCTTCATTCCTACGCCAACCCCGAGCATGAACACCAGCTGGGTTCATGGATTGTCGAAGAGATCCCCGGCGCTCGCGTCTCTCTTTCGAATGAGATTCTTTGCGAATTCAAAGAATTCGAGCGCATGAGCACCACCGTGGTCAACGCTTACGTTTTGCCGCGCGTTTCGAAGTATGTGGAGAACCTGAAGAACGGACTAGTGGAGGTCGGCGTTCGCTCCGGCTTGCAGATCATGCAGTCCAATGGCGGCCTCATGACTGCCGAAGCCGCCCAGAAGCACTGTGTTCAGACGATTCTCTCCGGTCCAGCGGCTGGAGCGCTCACCGGTCTTCGGCTGTCTCAGCAAGCCGGCTTTGGCAGCATGATCTCGATCGATGTCGGAGGCACCAGCGCCGACGTGGCCTTGGCTCACGATGGCCGGCTGCACTTCGCCGAGGAGAATGAGATTGCCGGGCACGTCATCAAGGTTCCAATGATTGAGATTCAAACCGTAGGCGCGGGAGGCGGGAGCATTGGATGGATCGACGCCGGCGGCGCCCTGCAGGTGGGTCCGCATAGCGCCGGCGCCGAGCCGGGTCCGGCATGCTACGGCTTTGGCGGAACGGAACCGACCGTCACGGATGCCAACGTCGTTCTGGGACGCGTCAACCCCAGCTACTTTCTCGGTGGCGAGATGAAGATCGCCCCCCAGCTATCCGAGAAAGCTGTGCGCGAGAAGATCTGCCAACCGCTCGGCCTCGGGCTCGAGGAAGCTGCCGAAGGCATGTTTCGAGTGATCAATGCCGTGATGACGAAAGCCATTCGCAAGTTGTCGGTCGAGAGAGGCTACGATCCTCGAGACTTCACACTGATCGGCTTCGGCGGAGGCGGACCGCTGCATGCCGTCGATCTCGCCCTGGACCTGCAGATTCCGCGCGTGCTGGTCCCGCCGGCTCCTGGAGTCAGCTCGGCCTTGGGACTGTTGACGGCGGATTTTCGGCACGATTACGTCCGCACTTTGTTGTGGAGTACCCGCGAGCACACGCTGGCCGACTTGGAAGAGCAGCTCTCATTCCTGAAGGGACAGGTCCTGAGCCAGATGGCCTCTGAAGGAATCGCTGCCGAGACGGTCGCCTGCCTGCCCCATCTCGACATGCGCTACCAAGGGCAGGGATACGCTCTCGATATCCACTTCACGCTCGAAGAGGCGATTTCGTGGGATTCGTTGCGCCCCCTCGAAGGCCGCTTTCACGAAAAGCACCAATCCGTTTACGGCTACGGAGATGCGCATCACCCGGTGGAGATCGTCAACCTGCGGCTGGCAGGCGTCGGCAAGCTATCAAGACCCAAGTTCCCTCTCCTAGCTGCCGGGCCTGCCGACCCAACCGCTGCGCTCAAAGGGCATCGTCAGGTTTTTCTGCGAGGCAGTTGGCAGACCGTGGCGATCTATGACCGCCGTTTGCTCAAAGCGGGCAGCTTGATCCGAGGGCCGGCCATTATCGAACAAGTGGATTCCACTACCTTCTTCTACGCGGACCAAGAAGCCGAGGTCGACGCGTTAGGAAACATCATGATACGGGTGTGATCCCATGAATCTGCAAACCAGCGAGGCAACAACACGAGTCGATCCCATCACCCTGCAAGTCATGACCAACGCCATCTACTGCATCGCAGATGAAATGATGGCGGCACTGGTCCGCACCTCGTTTTCGACCAACATCAAAGACCGGCGCGACTGCAGTGGAGCCGTATTCACCCGCGACTGTGAGCTGGTAGCTCAAGGCGAGATTGGGACTCCACTCCACCTGGGCGTCATGCTGCCGACGGTTCAATCGGCGCTCCGCGTCATTCCCCCTGAGTCGCTCGAACCCGGCGACGACATCATCATCAATACACCGTATCCGCAGGGGCCTGGACACCTCAACGACGTCTCGATTGTCTCGCCAGCCTTCTACGAGGGCGAGCTCGTGGGATTCCTGGCCAATATGGCTCACCACGTCGACGTGGGCGGATTCGCACCCGGCAGCATGCCCTTCGGTGTGTGGGAGCATTATCAAGAAGGGCTGCAAATCCCTCCCGTCCTGATTTGTCGCAGGGACAAGCTCGACGAGCAGATGCTGCGGTTCATCTCCAAGAACGTGCGCACTCCGGTCGAATTCAAAGGCGACTTGACTGCGCAGATCGCCGCGAACAACGTTGGCGAGCAGCGTTTGCAGGCACTGATGGCCAAGTACGGAAAGGACACGGTGCTCTTTTACATGCAAGCACTGATGAACTACTCGGAGCGCCGCCTGCTGTCAGCGATCAAGACGCTTCCACGAGGCTCGCATTCCTACACCGATTTCCTGGAAGGAGACGGCCTCGTTCCGAATCGATTCAAGATTGGCGTCACGGTCACCGTGGAAGACGGGCGGATCGTGGCCGACTTCAGCGACTCCGACCGCCAAACCCTTGGCCCGCTGAATTGCCGCCCACCCTCGACCAAAGCGTGCGTCTATTATGTCGTCAAGACGTTGCTGGATCCGGGGCTCCCTCCCAACTCAGGATTCTTTCGTCCCATCTCCGTCGTGACGAAGCCTGGCACCCTGCTCGAAGTCGAATACCCCGGGGCTTGCTGCAACGCCAACATTGTGACGACGCAACGAATCGTCGACGCCCTGATGGGCGCGTTCGCTCAGATCCTGCCCGACCGGGTATCGGGAGCCTGCTCCGGCACCATGAACCTCTTGAACATCGGCGCCCGCAACCCGCGTACGGGGCTGCTTTACAACTACATCGAAACCTACGGAGGAGGACAAGGCGCTTTAGCCGACCGCGACGGTACTTCCGGTGTGCAGAATCACATGACCAACACCCGCAACGCCCCGGTTGAGGTGATCGAATCCGCCTATCCGCTGTTCATCCACCGCTACGGCCTCGTCCCGGAAAGCGCCGGCGCAGGAAGATTCCGCGGAGGCTACGGCATGTTTCGCGAGTTTGAGATTCACAGTGAGCGAACGACGGTCACCTTAAGCTCCGATCGGTTCGAGATCGGTCCGTGGGGACTGCGGCAGGGACTCGATGCTCAACCCGGCAGCTGCACGATCGTTCATAGGGATGGCTCCCGGGAGAAGTTACCCTCCAAAGTGACTTGTACCGTCGGTGCCGGAGACCGTTTGATCAGCGTAACTCCAGGCGGCGGAGGCCAAGGCGATCCGTACCAGCGCTCACCGGAACTCGTGCGACGCGATGTCGTCGAAGAGCTCATCGCTCCAAAGACAGCGCTGGAAGTCTACGGCGTTGTGCTGCGCGACGATCTGACGGTCGACGAAGAATCCACTCGCCGACGGAGACAGCACAGGCGTTAGTGACACCTCAAGGAACTCCTGCTACAGAGCGGGATTTGCTGCCCAAAAGCGGCAGAGGACTGCCGCAGTCCAAGACGCTTCGCGAACTGCTGGGGCATGCTGTTTTCGAGAACCCAAATTATGCACCGAATCAGCCTTTTGGTTTGGTGCTTGGTGCATAAAATTGTATGCACCAAGACTGGGCAGATACTTTTGGTCGGCGCTGAGTCGTGAAAACGGGCATTGGATGAAGCTTTTC
>VFZK01000257.1 GCA_016871215.1 Acidimicrobiia bacterium
GGGCTCCTTCCGCTGGCCCTGAACAATTCTCTGTTTGTCTGACTCCACGATGTTGTGACACTTCTGGGACTTCACGATGTTGTGACATTTGATAGGGAGTCGTAGACGGCTTCCAGTTGATGGGGTAGCGGATCTACGCGCGAGATCGACAACCCGAAGTAGGGATCGAACTCATAGGCAATTCCGAGAGCATAGGCCTGAAGGCCAAGCCGGAGGAGACGAGCATCCCCTTGGAAGGTTGTTGCCGTATCCTGGACGGTGAGGGTTTTCAGTTCTCTAGAAGTGAGGGTGACGCTACGGAACTTTTCCGATCGCAGGCCAACCAGACCCACAACCCAGCTTTCACCACCGTTCGAGCGCAGCGTTTCGACCCGCATCGTTTCGTTGAAGAGCGGGCCTGAGATGATCTGTCCGATCCTAATCGGCGACTGATCGAGCAATGGGTTCCTCATGAGCCAGGGTTATCGAGACAGAAACGGGTTTGGTCGGTTCGTCATTAAACCTGGGATGGTTGCGGCCGCCCTCGGAGCTTGAGAAACCGTGCCCATAGATGTCGACCGCCAGAACTGCTGATCGATCGAAGTCAACCTCGAGGCCCGTTCGACGTGGCTGAGAATCCACTCAGGAGGATAGAGCTGATGGTAACGTCCATGAACCTCAAGTGATCTCTTGGCGCCGCTGCTTTCGCCGCTGTCTATCGCGCCGGATGTCCTTTGGCGCGCTATCTCAAGGTGCAGGATTCAACCTTTCTCAACTCCAGTTCGCGCGGGTCCGGCTCGCATGCAATCCCTGCTCCGTCGAACGCCCTGATCACCGAAGGTCGTGCCAACCGGATTTCGGGGCTGCCCAAGTCTTTCGCATAGAAACGCTCACTGGGGAAAACGTCCGAGGGATATAGCATGTTCGGCAAAGTCGCCAGAGCGAGGCAATGGGAAGCTCCAATGGCTGACTCGAGCATGCCTCCAATCCAACAGGGAATACCGCTGCTTTCGGCTTTGCGTAAGATCTTGACCGCCGTCGTGATCCCGCCCACTCGGCCCGGTTTGATGTTGATCCAGCGGCAAGCTCCCACAGCGATTGCCTTTTCTGCCTTCTCCACCGAGGTGATGCTTTCATCCAGGCAAACCGGAGTCGCAATGCTCTGCTGTAACTTCGCGTGGTCGATGAGATCGTCGTGAGCCAAAGGCTGTTCGATCATGGCCAGGTTGAACCGGTCCAGTTGCCGAAACAGGTCTAGATCCGAGAGGCGGTATGCGCTGTTGCAGTCCACATGAAAGACGCCCGAGGGAAAAGCCTTTCGAACCGCTTCGACCATCTCGAGCCCCCAGCCCGGACGAAACTTCAGTTTGACCCTCTTGAATCCCTCCTGGAACGCACGAGCGATGGTCTCGATCAGGACGTCGATGCTCTCCATGACGCCGAAGTCCGCGCCAACTTCGGCTTCTGGGCCACGGCCTCCGAGCGCTTGCCACAGTGGCACTCCAGCGATTCTCGTGTGCAAATCCCACCAGGCGAGGTCCAAGCCTGCCTTCGCGAATGGGTTCCCCTTGAAAGGGGCTAGCCTCTCTTGAAGTTGCACGCTGGAATCGATCTCTCGATGAAGCAGTCTGGGACCGAGCCAATCTTTGATCAAGAGAAACACGCCCCCAGCCCACTCGGAGCAGTAAAACGGGCTTTCCCAGGGAGCCGCTTCACCCCAACCTGAGACGCCATTGCTGGTCAACTTCACCAGTACGCTTTCCACAGCATAGGCATCGTCGAAGGCTGTTCGAAATGGATACACGAGCGGCATCCGCACTCGATGGATCTGGATCTGGTCAATTCGCATAAAGCCTCAGCTGCCGTACTCCGACTGGAAACCGGAACTACATTGCCATCCTTACAGCGCAGCTTTGACGGGCGCCACGTGCGCAGCGCACGACAAACTCCGCGAGACAAATTCGGATCTCAACCTGCTGCCTTCCTCAGAAAGCTCCTACGGTTCCGGTTGTCCGTAATAAGCGCCCTGCCCATGTTTGCGGAAGAAGTGCTTCTTGTGGAGGACTTCGTCCAGCGCGGTCACGCCGGGATTCAGCTGCTGCGCCAGGATTGCCAGGTGCGCGACATACTCCAGGCAGGCGGCGGCGTCTACCGCCTTGGCCACCGTTGGGCCCCAAGCAAAGGGCCCATGGCTGCTAACCAGCACTGCCGGGGTATGCAACGGATCGCGATTGGCAAAACACTCGACGATGACCTGTCCGGTGTTTCGTTCGTAGTCGCCTTCGATCTCCGCCGCCGTCATCGGGCGCGTGCAGGGTACCGGGCCTGCGAAGTAGTCGGCCTGGGTCGTTCCCAACATCGGAATGTCGCGTTGTGCCTGAGCCCAGGCGGTTGCGTAGAGACTGTGCGTGTGGGCAATGCCGCCGACGGCTGAAAAAGAGCGGTAAAGCTCAAGATGCGTAGCGGTGTCGGTGCTGGGATTCAAGTTGCCTTCGACCACTTTGCCCGATATCAGTTCAACCACAACCATCTGAGCCGCCGTCATTCCCACGTAGGAAACGCCCGAAGGCTTGATGACCACCAGACCACTCGCGCGGTCGATGCCGCTGGCGTTACCCCAGGTTTGGACTGCAAGCCCTTCGTGGGCCAGCCTCAAGTTGGCTTCGCAGACCTGGCTCTTGAGTTCTTCGAGCATGGGTTCCCTAGTTTCGAGCGCGGTTCCTTATCTCCAGCAGCCGCTTCATCGCGCCATAAAGATTGCCCTGCCACTCGCTCTTGCCAAAGGCATCGTGAAGTCGGCGGTAAATTGGATAGAGATCCTGGTAGACCGCATGCACGGCCGGCTTTGGCAGGTAAGCACGGCTCTTGATACCCGTCATCGCCTTCTGAGCAGCGGCGAAGCTGTGGTGGCCCCCCGCCGAAGCCCCTGCCACGACAGCTCCGGCGATGGCTGCGCCGAGCGCGCACGTTTGCGCCGACCGGCTCACTTTCATCGCTCGGCCGGTCACATCGGCATAGATCTGCATCACCAGCGGACTCTTCTCGGCGATACCACCGCAATTAACGACCTGTTCGACCTTGACACCATACTCTTCGAATCGATCGATGATAGTCAGAGCGCCGAAAGCCGTCGCTTCGATCAAAGCGCGGTAAATCTCAGCCGGCGTCGTGTGAAGGCTCTGGCCAACCAGCAAACCGGTCAGCGCTTGATCGACCAGAATGGTGCGGTTCCCGTTGTTCCAGTCGAGCGCCAGCAAACCCGATTCTCCAGGCTTCAGCTTCTCTGCCCCGGCACCCAGAATCTCGTGCGACGATTTCTTTCCTTGAGGACAAATCGTGCCCGCAAACCAGTTGAAGATGTCGCCTACGGCCGACTGGCCCGCCTCGAGTCCGAAGAAGCCAGGCAATACGCTGCCGTCGACGATGCCGCAGAGACCCGGAATGTCGGCCAGCGGCGTCGTGTTGGGAACGACCATCATGTCGCACGTGCTCGTTCCAATGATCTTAACCAGCGTTCCCGGTGTGATCCCGCAACCGACGCCGCCCAGGTGTGCGTCGAAGGCGCCAACCGCTACTGGAATGCCGGCTCGCAGGCCGGTGCGCCGCGCCCACCGTTCGCTCAAACCTCCGACAGACCGATCGATGGGATGCGCTTGAGGGCGCAGCCGAAGCCGCAAGTCAGCCAGCTTCGAATCCAGCTGGGAAAGGAACTCGGCATCCGGATAACCACCCCAGGTGTTGTTGTACATCGCCTTGTGGCCTGCGGCGCAGATTCCCACGGCCAGCTGGCCTGGGTGTTCAGTCTCTGCCAAGGCTGCCGGAATCCAGTCGGCGATTTCAACCCACAGAAACGCGGCGTCAAACACTTTGGGCGCGGTGCGACAGCAGTGAAGAATCTTGCTGAAGAACCACTCACTCGAGTATCTTCCGCCGCACTTAGCCAGATAGTGCGGTCGAATCCTCTGCGCCAATTCAGTGATCTCAGTCGCTTCCGCCACTCCCGTATGGTCCTTCCACAACCACGCCATGGCGGCCGGGTTGTTCGCAAACTTCGCTTGAAAGGCCAACGGCTGGCCTTTGCGGTCGACTGGCAATGGCGTGCTTCCGGTTGTAGCGACGCCAACTCCAATCACATCCTCTTTCTGAAATCCCTTCACCGAAGCTTTCGCTATCGAGAGAGCTTTCCGGATCGTGGCCTCGGCCCCTTTCAGATAGTCGGCCGGATGCTGGCGCGCCAGGTTGGGATCTCGCGACAAAACGACGCCTGCGTGGCCATGCTCGTAGTTCCAGACAGCCGTACCCACTTCCCGGCCATTCGAAACGTCGACGAGCAAAGAGCGTACCGAATTGGTACCGAAGTCCAGTCCGATGGTGTATTTAGTTTTCATGTGCGTCCGTCGAGCTGTATTGTTTGTCGTTGAAGCCCTTCGCCCACCAGCCGAATCCTAGACATCCCATCGGCTCGGGTTGATGCCCGGAGCTTGTGTCGCCATGTTGGCGGGCCGGTTGCCCACGTTGTAGTCGATCTTGCGAGTGTTCAGGCTCTTGAAATACTGGCGCACGTGTGGCGGAAGCTTAGCGACCTTTTCGGCATCCCAGTCCGGCACGTCTGAAATCGGGCCAGCCCAAGCCGGTCTGTAGGCAATCGCCAACATGTGGCGGTCCTCTTGGCTTCGATTCGGATAATTACCGTGGAAGACGGATTGGTTGATGATCGCAGCGGAACCCGCCTGGCAAGTCACCATCATCTCTTCAGGGTGAGAGAGATATCGCTTGTAAGGGTTCGAGTCAGAGTGAAACGAAAGGTGTGAGTGCGGAATCACCTTCAAAGGAGCCCGTTCCGGAGTGAGATCGTCCAGGTAATACAAAACGCGCACTAATCTCGGGGCGCTGGCCTGAAGGCCAAAGATCGCAGATCCGTAAGGCTGAGAATCTGTGTGAATGGCAATGCCCGGATGCCCAGGCCTCGACAGGGCATAAACACAAGACGTGCAGATGATCTCATCTCCAAAGAGCGCCGTCAGAAAGTCGATCATCGCAGGCAGTGCAATGACATCGATCGCCTGCGGCGAATCCGACCACTGCACGTTCGAATGGCCGCGCTGGTTTTCGCTGTAGTCGGTCGGAGTCGTCGGCAGGCGGTCCAGCTCGCTCCGGATGGCAACAATCTGCTGTGGACTCAACAGATCCGGAATAAGCACATACCCTTCGATCTCGAGATGTTTGATGCGCTGGCCAGTTGTCATCTTCGACCAGTCCATTTCTACGACGTTCGATCGGTTCACGTTGACCCTCCTATTGATCTCACCGTAATGTATTCCTGGATATTGCCTGCTGGGCGCGCTGTTGGCACCATATCGCACTGGCGTGCGGTACTACGAGCGCATCGATAGTCTTTGTTCGTAGTGAAGCACGTGAGTGCTTCCCTCGAGTTTGTCCATTTCAAATCTCACCACGACCAAGCCTGTGTGGCCGACCTCCCGTTTGTAGTGAAGCACGGCCGTGCTTCGAATGGCCACACTGACGTGGGGCACTACCAGCCCATCGTTGGCCTCCGTCTGTAGGGAAAGCACGTGAGTGCCTGCCTCGAGTTTGTCCATTTCCAGTGCGGCATGGGGAAGATGCCCATTCCACTTGGTACGGGCTTCCAGCCCGTGCAGTGAAGCGCTTGAGTGCTTCACCTCGGCGGCCTGAGGCAGCTCGCTCGACCGGCTCCTGCGACTGACTAGGGTATGACCTCGCATTCCAGTGAAACTTCGGTCAGCGAAGGACTGTTGCTCCCGTCGGGGCTGATCAACAAAACCCGATACTGCAGCCAAGGCCTTTCTCTTGCTCCCGGTGGCAACGATTCGCCAGAAGAAGTAAAAAACGATGCGCCCGCTGGTCCGTTCCAAGCTTGCTGTTTCAGCTGTTCCTTCGCCTCGGCAGACCTGACCTGCAGTCGAACGGAGGTCCCTCGAGGGGTGTCCGCCTTCCAGTGAAGCCGGAAAAACCGCGTGCGTTCAGATTTCCTGATTGGCGCGGACAGATACTCTTCCTCCAGCCGGCGGGTGTACACATTTCCAATGTCCGTCATGTTCGACATGTGGGTGGCGGTCGTCGGCAGATGAGCCCGCCGCTTCAGATCGAAACCTTCAGCACCTCCCCAATAGATGTAGGCGCCGAAATCGTGCCGGCCTCGCTTGATGTGATTGTGTACCACGATATCGAGGTATCCGTTCCCATCAAGATCGAGGAGCTGGATGCCCGCTGAAGATTCTGCAGGCAGCAAGGTTCGCCTTCGATCGTTGAATCGTCCCTCCTTGGCCCCCCAGTAAACAAACACGGGCAACGTGCGAATCAGACCCGCACTGTAGTTCCCGGTCACAATATCCAGATAGCCGTCACGATTCAGATCGCCCACGGCCGCTTCCAAGGTTGTGTAGCCTTCAAGACGGTCCGGAAGGTCACTGAAGAGCCGGCTCCCGCTTCCGTAGTAAATCAGGGTCTCAGATCGCCGGCTTTTCCTGGCGAAGTCAACACTGCCGCAGAAAATCAAGTCTAACCAGCCATTGCCATCCAGGTCTGCAATCTGTGCTGCGCTCGACGATCGAGTTTCCAGAAACAGCGGAGAACTCGAGTCGAAACCCTGAGCGGTTCCCCACAAAACACACGATTTGCCATTGACGTCAGCGGCCACGAGATCGAGAAACCCGTCTCGGTCCAGATCTGCAAGATTGGGGTACGTGGTGTCGCTGGGCAAAGCGAACGGCTGGCTTCGTTCTTTGTTGAATCCGTCCGATCCTCCCCAGAGAATTCTGCCTGGCTGGCTGGAGTCTTTCTTTCGCTCGACGATCACCACATCCAGATACCCGTCGCGGTTCAGGTCAGCAACTCGGTTGCCCAGCACGATGCCCTCGGAGGGCAACACCGTCCGGCGGCTATCTCGATAGCCCTCCGCGCCACCCCAAAAAAGGTCTGACATCAAAAGCAGGTCAGGATGGCCGTCATCGTTCAGATCCGCGCTGGTGACCTGGCCATCGCCAACGTTCCGAAGTTCGGTCATCGCATTGGGCGAGTAGAAAGCATGCGGATTCCCCCAAAAAACCAGCGCATTCACCGGATTCGGGTTCAAGCCACTCATCTGATTCACGAGCAGGAGGTCGATTTGCCCATCGTCGTTCAAATCCCCGGAGCCAATGGAGACGGGTCCAAAACCTTGAACCTCGCTTCGCAGGTACGCAGCAAAGCCCCTGGGACTCCCCCAATAGATGTAAGAGGGGACGTCGTGCCCCACCCGATTCTGCTGGTTCGCGAACGCCACATCCGGATAGCTATCTTTGTTGAAGTCGGCAATCGTCACACCCTTGGCAGACAGGGTTGGCAGAGCCGTTGGATTCTGGGCGGCGAGGCCTTGCGCTGTCCCCCAGAAAATAAGTGAATGCGACCCGGAGCCACTGGCGAACACCAGGTCCCTGAACCCATCGCGATTCAAATCCGCAGCCACAGCATCTTCTGCGTCCGCGACTGGCAGCCGATCCGCATGGTTTGTGCCCAAGCCGTTTTCCCGCCCTTTAAGCACGAGAGAATATCCACCACGAAGCATCAGGCACAGCTCCGAATATCGGTCTCCGTCGAGGTCTACGGTTCTTAGCGCCGTTGGCGCAGCCAGGGGAGATTCACTCCGTGGATCGCCGGAGAGCCCCTTTGCAGAGTTGTAGTAGACGGACAAGCTCGCGGGTCCATCGACTGGCAGGTTGATGAACGCAACGTCGAGGCGCCCATCGCCGTTATAGTCGCCGACGGCGCAGTCCAAGGCGTTATGAGTTGGCATTGAGCT
>VFZK01000258.1 GCA_016871215.1 Acidimicrobiia bacterium
TCTGAGTCTGACTTTGTTCGAAAGAAGGCTGATTTTACAGGTACTTTCAGAGATTGAGCCCGCACCTGCTCAGCGGCCTATGAGCAAACAACTGAACCTATTCAACTTATAGTTGGACACTAGTGTTAAGATATCACTTACGCATCAAGTTGAAGCGCGCAAGGTTGGGTAGATGCATTCGAGCGTACAGACTGACATGACTTCCAGGAATCGCGGGTTTCGATTGCAAACCGTCTGTCTTCTCGCCTTGTATTTCGCTGTCGGGATTCTGTGGATGGCGCTTTCTTGGAGGGCTCACGCGGAGGAGGGCGCCGCCGTCGCGCGCCAACCGTCGTTCGACCCGTTGGCCAGGCCGTTTCTGGAGCAGCACTGCGTACGCTGCCACAACGCAGACACGACGATGTCGGGTGTTCGCGTCGACCAGCTCGATGCGTCTTTCGAAGATCGGCATCTGCGATTGTGGGAAGCCATCCGGAAGAAGATCAGCGACGAAACGATGCCCCCGCAGGGGCAGCCGCAGCCGGCTGGCGTCGAGCGCCAGCGGATGGTCGAATGGATCGCAAACGGTTTGGAACTCGCTCGCTCACGTCCGGCTCCGAAGAATGGCCTGCTGCGGCGCCTCACCGTTTCGCAGTACCGCAACACGCTGCGTGAGCTGTTGCTGCTCGAGGATGATTTGACCGAGGCGCTTCCACCTGACGCTGTCTCCCGTGATGGATTCGTGAACAACACCGAGACCTTGCAGCTGTCGCCACTGCTGATGGAGGCTTACTTCGAGATCGCCGAAGACGCGCTCAACCGGTCGATTGTCGACCCGAAGAGGAAGCCTGAGATTCAAAACTTTCGCGTCGACTTGGGGTCGGGCATCAATCCCGAGCCGCTCCGGGAAGAACTCATTCTTGGAGCCGAGAGTTTGCTGCTGAAGAACAAAGACTTCGTCGTCACGCAACTCACCCCTAGCAAACCGTTCGCTTCTGAGCCCCGTTTCATGCGGACGAAGTACCGTTTCATCGAAGGCTACGCGGGCAACGATACGGTCCGCGGCTGGAGAGAGTACGACAGCATCTATCATTCGGTTTTCGCCTGCATGCGCGGCAGTCGCGGCTACCCCAAAGGGAGTGCTTACAGCACGGTGCCGCAGGGGCTGCTGTTGCGCCCAGCGATTCCCAGCGAAGAGATGTTTGGAGTTGGCGAAGGCACCTACGGACCGAAGGCGAACTTCAAGATTTCGCTGCGAGAGCTGCCTGATTACGGCCGTTTTCGCGTCACGGTCACGGCGGCAAAATACAAAGACGGCCTGTTGCTCGATCCAGGCACAGTTTCCCAGGCGCTTGAGGGTTCCGCTAGCATCCTTTGCCACGATCCGAAAGCACCACACACAGTGACCATCAAGGAGGCCGGCGTTTACCAGGTTGACCTCTACACTGCAGCACGAAACGACGCGCCCGTTGCCCCAGACATGTCGCGGCTTGGCGAAGGGTTGGCCGGATCGTGGCCGCTGGATGATACTGGAGGCGGCGTGCCCAACGGCCAGGCTGCGAGCCTGGAAGGCAATGCGCATTTTGTCGATTCTCCGTTTGGCAAAGCCGTGTCGCTGGATGGGGTAGGCGACTTCGTCGTGATCTCTCGGCACGAGGCGATGAACGTAGGTGACGGCGACTTCACCGTAACGACCTGGATTAAGCCACAACGGCTTCGAGCGGCAGGCATTGTCGCCCTCGGAGTGTCCAGTTGGGCACAGGGCTGGTACCTGGACATGCCTGACAACAAGGGCGTGCTGCGGATCGAAACGGCCGGCCCGGACAATCAACCCAATGGCTCGATCTCTTCGCCGGATGGAGTCATCCGCTCCGAGGTCTGGCAGCATGTTGCCGCCGTTGTGCGGCGCGGCGGGCGCGACGCGCAGCTTTATGTCAATGGCTATGCCGTGGCGAAGGGGAGAATCGGTCCAGCCAATCTGGATAATCCCCGAATCAATCTCCATCTAGGCCGCATTCCGGGTGGCCACGCGTTCCAGGGAGAGCTGGACGAAGTGCGTCTCTATCGCCGGGCGCTGGGCGAAGCCGAGATTCAGGGGTTGCTGGAGCCCGGAAAGCAGTTCGTCCAACCGCCGGCCGAAAAGCCGCCGGAAGTGACCCTGACCTTGGGCGACAGGCAGTTCTCAGGCGTCTTGCAACAGCCCGCTTTCCTGGTGCTGAGGCTGGCGGCTGGAGCGCTGCCGCTTCGGGCTGAACTCACGGGCGTTAGAGGTTTGGACCGGGTTGTCTTGACTCCGCTCGCCGCCGACCATGAGATTTCGCGCCGCTTTCGTACTTTCGAGAAGCGTTCGCCGCGAGTCGGAGTCCATCTGGGGTTGCGCCGAGACTGTGGCAGCACGCTCGCTCCCGTCGGATCGCCGCAAACGGTGGCGAGCGACAGAGTCGCACGCTTCGTGTTCGAAGGGGCCATCCGCAATTTCTCCAGTCCCGAGGTCGAAAAGGACAACGTCAACTATCTAGCGGGCATTCGTGAAATCGCTGTCCGCAGCGAATACACCGACGGTCGCGACATGCCTCGTCTGCTGATTCGTTCTGTGGAATTCGAGGGGCCGCTCTACGAGAGTTGGCCCCCGCCGTCGCATCGCAGAATCTTTGTCGATTCCGTGCACCAGAACGACCTGCCGGCCTACGCGCAGGAGATCCTTCGCCGGTTCGCAGCCCGTGCCTTCCGCCGTCCGCCAAACGCTGCGGAAGAGTCGGCATTGATGGCCGTCTTTAGGAAATCGTTCGGAGCGGGCCGCAACTTTCAGGAAAATGTGAAGGATGCGCTGCAGATCGCCTTGACGTCGCCGCAGTTTCTGTTCTTGATCGAGAAAAGCACAACACCCAAACCGGAACCGCTCGACAACTATGAACTGGCATCCAAGTTGTCCTATTTCCTGTGGAATGGACCGCCCGATCGAACGACGTTGAAGCTCGCCGCGAGCGGCGCGCTCCCAAGACAACTGGACGCAGAAGTAGAGCGCCTGATTGCCGATCCGCGTTTCGCAAGGTTCGCCAGTGAATTTGCGGCTCAATGGTTGAGTCTGGACAAGTTCAACGTGCTTGAACCGGACCGCAAGCGGTTTCCGCAGCTGAACCGCGACACGCGCGTTCAGTTGCGGCAGGAGCCGGTCCAGTTTCTTCAACACTTGATCCGGAACAATCTGCCAGTGCAGAACCTGATCGCTTCCGACTTCGTGGTCGTCAACGAAGTTGTTGCCACCTACTACGACTTAGCCGACAAGTCGGAAAGCGGCTTCCAATTCCTTCCCATCCGGCACGGGAGGCGCGAACTGGGCGGAGTGCTCAGCCAGGCGGCCATCATGGCTGGGCTGTCAGATGGGCGGGAATCGAACCCGGTGAAGCGCGGGGCGTGGCTGGCGCGGCGGATCATTGCTGAGCCGCCCGACGATCCCCCGCCAAACGTGCCAGCGTTGCAGGAAGACACAGGCCACCTTTCGCTGCGCGAGCGGCTGGAGCGACACCGCAATCAACCGGGCTGCACGCAGTGTCACGCCAAGATCGACCCCTGGGGGGTGGCGCTCGAGGAGTTCGATGCGAGCGGGCGGCTGAAAGCGGAACCCGTTTCTGCACACTCCACGCTGCCCGACAACACCGAGGTGTCTGGCGTGGATGACCTGAAGCGGTACCTTGGCCAGGACCGTATCGATCAGGTGGCCTTCAGCGTTTTAAAGCATCTGGCCATCTATGCAACTGGCCGCAGCTTGACGTACAATGAGCTCAACGGGCTGAAGCGAGACGGAGTTAAGCTAAGAGCCGGCGGCTACCGAATGAAAGACATGATCCGGTTTGTCGTGAACAGCAAGCTGTTTCTCGAGAAGTAGCGGAATGTGCAACCTGTAGCCTTGGAGACAACGATGAACACCTCCTTGAAGATCGACCGCCGCGCTTTCCTCAAAGGGATCGGTGGCGTGGCTGTGGCTTTGCCCGTACTCGACGCGATGGGCGCTGAAGTGGCGGAACGAATTCCACGCCGCTTTTGCGCGCTTTATACCGCCAACGGCATGTCGCTCCCGAAAGCCGAGCATGGCATCAACGAATGGAGCTGGTTTCCCACAGCCGAGCGTAACGGCGAGTTCGTCTTCGGCAACTCGACTGAGCCTCTCAGCCCCTTCCGGAAGCAGCTCAGCTTTATAGGTGGACTGCACCACCCGAGCGGCCTGAAGGCAGATCCCCACATCTGCTCTGACATGTGGCTGACTGGAGCGCCGCTGCACAATCCAAAGCCGGGAACCTTCAACTCGGTTGGGCTCGATCAGGTGGTGGCGTTGCACACCAAGCAATATTGCCGGCAGCCTTCGCTCGTGCTGTCGATCGATGCCGGCACCGGCTTTCTCTCTCGGACCGGTACCATCTCCTACAGCCTGGACGGACGGCCAATTCCCGCAGAAAACAACCCCCGTCTGGTGTTTGACCGTTTGTTCCGCGGCGACCGCGCATCGCTGCAGTCGCAACGCGAAAACCTGCATCGGCGGATCCGTCTGGTGGACGCCGTGCTTGAAAGTGCCCGTTCGCTGAATCGGCAGCTCGGCAACTCCGATCGGGAACGGATGGATCAATACCTGACGTCCCTCGACGAAGTGGAATCGCGCTTGATCGCGTCCGAGCATTGGATCGACGTCCCGCTGAAAAAGCAGGACTATTCGCATCTGAATCTCGATGCGACGTCTGAAGGTGAACCCGCCGAATACTACCGCACCATGTTTGACCTGATCGCGCTGGCATTCGATGCCGACGTCACTCGCTCAGTCGCGTTTATGCTGAACCGCGAAGACGGCATGGGCATCAGCGATACGTTTCCTCTCAAGCTGGGGCTCTCGAGAACACACCACAATCTCTCGCACGCGGGCGACAAGGATGGCCAATTGGATTTCGCCAAGTACGACCTTTTCTTGAGCCAGCAGGTGGCGCACTTTCTCCAGCGCCTCAACAGCTATCGAGACCTCACCGGTACTGTGCTCGACAACACCATCGTGCTCTTCGGAAGCGGCGCGAGCACAACGCACAACCCGGAGAACCTGCCGACGCTGATCGCCGGCGGCGGCAACATGGGCCTCAAGCACGGGACCTATTGGCAGAAGCGTGGGACGCGGATGTCGAACGTGTACCTCACCATTCTGCGATCTCTGGGCATCGAGCAAGAATCGTTTGCCGACAGCACCGGCACGCTAAGCGGTTCGATCTTCAGTCGAGCCTAAGGTCACGTCATTTTCCTGGGTGACGCATACCTGCTCGCACATATGGCAAGCCGCTCCAGATGCGAGCCGCTGCCAGCTCATCGCCTGGAAGTCGGAGCTGTCGATGGGCGCTGGCAGCTCCCAAGCCCTCTCTTCCTGCACTCTTCATGAAGTTCCTGGCAATCGCCGGCACTGTCCTGGCGTTCTCTAGTTTCTTCAGACGCTGCAGGACAGGCTGGTTCGGCAACGTTGGGGCCAGTCGCCGAGAGACCCGTGTCCCGCTCACAGCTGTTGAACTCACGATGCTTGTGGTTACTCGCTGCTGACGACTCGCCAAGGAACTCGATGTCAGAAAGATCGACAGCTTCGACCTCCAGCGTTCCCGCAGGCGCTTTGCCGGCCTGGGAGCTGGCAGACTTGCCGCCGGCGCCTGCTTTCGACGTTCTAAATATCCTCAAGGTGATTGGCCCGGGAGCTATTTTGCTTGGGACTGCCATTGGCGGCGGCGAATGGCTGGTAGGTCCAACGACGGTTGTCAAGTACGGTCTGACGCTGTTGTGGGTCACCATGGTGGCCGTGATGTTCCAGACGTTGCTGAATCTGGAATTGATCCGGTACACGCTCTTTACGGGCGAGCCCATCATGACAGGCTTGATGCGGACGAAACCCGGTCCAACGTTTTGGGGATGGACCTATTCCGTGTTGACCTGGTTTCAATGCGGCTGGCCGGCCTTGGCGGGCACGGCAGCGGGAACACTAGCCGCAGGGTTTCTGGGACGGCTGCCAACCCAGGCTCAAGACGCTACCCTGGCGGTATGGCTCAGTAGCGCAATTTTTCTATCATGTGCGGCCGTGCTGGCGTTCGGCGGCAAAGTCGAGCGAACGCTGGAGTATGTCAACTGGTTCATGGTGGCGTGGATTTTGATTTACCTCGCCATCGTCGTTGCGCTCTTCGTACCGTTGGGGAGCCTTTTCGGCGCTGTTCGCGGTTTGTTGAGCTTTGGCTCCTTTCCTGCCGCCCAAGGAGACACGCCTGCGATCGACTGGTTTTTGCTGGCGGCCTTCGCCTCCAGTTCCGGCGCCGGGGGCGCTGCGAATGCAGCGCTCACCAACTGGTTCCGCGACAAAGGATTCGGAATGGGCGCACAAGTCGGCTACATCCCTTCGCTCATCGGCGGTAAGGAGGTCAAGCTGTCGCACACGGGCAAAGTCTTTCCGCTCACTGATGAGAACCTGAAACGCTGGAACCACTGGTGGCGGTTCGCCAAAGTGGACCAGTATGGTGTCTTCTTCGCCGGAGCCCTTCTCGGTATGACGCTTCCCGCAGTCTTGGCGGTTGAATGTTTGCCGCATGGGAAAGAACTGCGAGGCCTGGCGGTGGCTGCAGAGATCGCTCACGGGCTGTCCCAGATGTCGGGGCATTCGCTTTGGATTTTGACGCTGCTCTGCGGCTTCTGGATTCTTTATAGCAGCCAGCTCGGCAACATGGATGTTCTGGTCAGAACGGTGACCGACAATCTGTGGACTGGCAGTCGCCGGGTGCGCGCCTGGCGGGGTGGCGATGTTCGAAGAGTGTATTACACGCTTCTTGGAATGAACGTCGTCTGGGGGCTTGTCGCGCTTCAGGTCACTCAGCCGATCTTCCTCTTTCAGCTAGGTGCAAACGTGGCAGCGTTCACCACCGCCCTGATGAGTTTTCACACGCTCTATGTGAACCGCCGTTTTCTG
This sequence comes from Acidimicrobiia bacterium, assembly GCA_016871215.1. Classification (GTDB taxonomy): domain Bacteria; phylum Acidobacteriota; class Terriglobia; order Versatilivoradales; family Versatilivoraceae; genus VFZK01. Next base: position 6,947 of record VFZK01000258.1, read on the forward strand.
CCGGCAGCCTTGCGGCCTTCGCTGTGGCGCCAGGTTGTTTTGGTACTGTGCGGGATCTTCTACGCTGCGTTTGTCGTCATGGGGGTCCGACAGATCCTGCAGTAGGCGGGCAGCGAACTCTCACTTCGGGCGGCTGCGACCTTCACGCCGGTATCGCTGCAACAGGTGGGTCAATCGCTGCACGATTTCTGGGTGTTCCGCGTACACGTTCTTCCGTTCGCCTGGGTCATCCGCCAGGTTGTAGAGCTGGCCGGCGGGTCCTCCGGGCTTCGGAACCTGCATCCAGGGGCGTGTGAATCCTCCGTTGGCGTCAAATCCTTCGAAGGCAGATCTTTCCTCGAGCCAAGGGATCAGCTTCCAGTTTCCTTGGCGGATGGCCAGCATTCCCGCGGGCCAGGTCGCCTCATGAATCATTGAGCACCGGACGGATCCGGACGTTCGACCGAGTAGCACCGGCAGCAGGTCAAAACTGTCTTCACCGGTCTCCTCCGCTAGCTTCTGCTTCGTCAGGCTGGCAAAGGTGGCCAGCACGTCGGTCAGGCGCATACCTACCCGGGCCAGCTGGTCGATATTCGAGGTTGGGATCTTGGATTCTGGGTTGCTCACCGACAGGCGAAAGTCTCCAGGCGCTGAAAAGGCTCACTCCAGCCGCACCTGAACCCGCTGGCAAACCAAAAGCCCCTGGCGCGCAGGAGAAAATCAGCTCACTAGTGTCCAGCTGTTCGAGCCTACAGTGTCTGCAAGTTGTTCATGTCAGTTCAGTAACGGGAGTTTTTGGTAGTGACCGATTTCAATTTTCTTCACTCTTAGGAAGATCCACCCGGGAGTCAGTTT
>VFZK01000259.1 GCA_016871215.1 Acidimicrobiia bacterium
GTGAGGCTTTCATCAAGATCGCCATGATTCACCTGATGCTCCGCCGCCTGGCGCAGCATTCAGAGGGTTTTTAAACACCCTCTAAGGCTCGCCGACGTTCCGATCACGCGTCTCAGATCTGCCTTGAGCTTTTCGAGACAGACCAGCAGGTTGTCCAGGTAAAGAGCCACTTGCTCAGCTCGCGATTTCTCCTGGCCATCGGGCACCGGCAGCGCGGCCACCTCTGAGAACTCCTTCATGCCGGAGCATTCCTGGGGAGAGAGCAGCTCGCCGCAAAGGTTATCTAGCACCTCGTCTGGCTTCAGGGTCTTTCCATACCGGGCCTTTCCGTAGCTTGCGAGAGGCTGAAGGTAGAAGTGGTTGACGATGCGGCCGAGTTCGTTGCGAATCAGCCAGGCTGTCTCGAACCAGGGGATTGGTTTGGCGTAGAACAGCAAGCGGCCTTTGAGAAACCGGCAATAGCGGATCCCTTCAAAAAAGCTGTCTGTCGGTTCGGCCGTGACCGCAGCTACTTTGGCGCGAAGTTGTTCTCGGGAGTCTGAAGGATCCACGCTGATGAGGGTGACTGCCTCCTGCAGGGTTGCGTAGGTATCGCGAAGGTATCGTTCCAGAACGGTCTCCAGTTCCGACAAGCCTGGTTCTCGATATCGGTCGAGCAGTTCGTAGTGCCTTTCGACAGCGTCGAATACCTGGTCGATGACTTCCGGATGGGGAAAGATCTCTTGGGCGATTCGCAACGCCTCGAGCTTCCCGCAGCGGGTTTGGCGCTGTGCCAGTGAGACGGCTGCCTGCACCGGTGGTGCGAAGTAGTGCATCAGCCGGCTGTGAAGCGGGTACTTGTTTTCGTAAGCGCCGAGATTGATGGCCGGATCGATCCCTCGTTGGTAGGGACCGAAGTAGGTCGCAAATTTCTTCAGATGGAATAGCTCCTCCCGAAGGCTCCACGGGGCTTCCTCGAGAGCCACGCGCACTCTCTCGATGCCTTGACGGTCTCCGTGATAGAAACTCCACTGGCGAAACTCGGGATAATAAAAAACCGGGTCGCACAACTCAGACAAAGTCAGATTGACGCCGGGTAGGTGTTCCAGGATGCGTGCCCAGCCTGGCCGTTCTTCGGCCAGCTCCGTGTGCACCCGGCCCACTGCAAGCGACATGCGCATCCAGTCAACGGTCGTGGTGTCATCTGAAGCGATCAGTCGCGTATCGAAATCGGAAAGACCCGGGATCAGATCCTCGAACTGCCACTTTCCCGCGCAGGCCACAATCTTCGGGCAAACCGTCTGGCAGCGCTTGAAGTAGGTCTCGATGAATTCGGGGAAGTCGTTGGCCGGTTTAGGCTGAAATTTCATATGGCGACTGCCCTGCCTTCTTCGGAACTCCGATAAATCGCGTCCAAGAGCCGGTTCGCCTTCACGGCCTCGGTCAGAGGCACGGCGGGTTGAAGGTTGCCGCGAATCGCTCGCACGAAGTCTTCGATGAGAGGAAGATGAACATTCTCGGGTTGCGGTAGACGAATCTCGGTGCTATCGCGACCCACCGTCTTGACCACGGGACCTGTATCGAACGGGATCCACTTCAGGCTTCCTTCTGTTCCCACAATTTCGAACTCATGGGCCCAGGTTTTCGAGTTCCAATGAAAGCTCCCGGTGGCCAAAGCGCCGTTCTGCAACTCGAAGACAAGGCCGGCGGAATCCTCGACGGCGTAAGGCTGCACCAGGGTCCTGACAGCGGCGACGACCGTGCGGGGCATTCCCAGCAGGCCAATCAGCAAGTCCAGCATGTGCGAGCCGACATCGGCCAAGGGTCCTCCGCCGCTGCTCGACTTCTGAACTCGCCAGCGTTTCGGGTCTTCAGCCGAAGGGTTGAACCAAGCGCGATAGGCCATGCGAACCAGGACGATTTCGCCGAGTTCGCCAGTGGCCAACAGCTCGCTTGCATGCGCGAAGCGCGAACTACAGCGGCGGTAGTAGCTGCAGCCCGCGACTCGTCTGGTGCCGGCGGCCAGGGAGAGCAACGCCTGGCATTCCTCGCCGCTCAGCCCAAGCGGTTTTTCGACTAGCACATGCTTCCCCGCGTTCAGCGCGGCCATCGCCTGCGGCACGTGTTGGTCGACCAGCGTCGCCAGGTAGACCGCGCTGATGTCTGGATGTGTGACGGCCTCGTCGAAGTCCGTGAAGCAGGTCCTCGCACCCAGCTCGGCGGCGAAGGCTGCGGTCCTCTCTGGGTTCCGTCCGCAGACGGCGGCGAGCTGGCTGTTCGCAGCCGCGACCAGAGCCGGCCCGACCCGTTTTCGAGCGATGTCGCCAGTACCCACCAGAAGCCAGCGCACAGAGGCTTCGCTCATTGCGAACCCTTTCGTTTCAAGGTGTGAATCGACTCGACCAAAGCAGTTCTCAGATAATCTAAGTCCTCAAACGGCGTCTTTGGGAAGATCGGCAAGGAGATTACCTCCTGGCAAGCCCGCTCGGCAACCGGACAGGCGGAGCGATCGTGATCGATGGCCTCGAACGCCTCCCAGCTCCAGACGGCAGGATAATGAACCGTGGTCTGCACGCCGAACTGCTCTTTCAAGGTTTCGCGGAGCTGTTCTCTCCCGAAGCCAACCCGTTCGGTGTTCAGTCGCACGACGTAAAGGTGGCAGCCATGACCGGGGGCGATCGACGCCGGAAGAATCAACTCTTCGACGTCGATCAGGAGTTCTTGCATACGCTGAAACCTTTCGAGGCGCCAGGCAATGGTTCGGTCGATCTTTGCCAGCTGGGTCAGCCCGACCGCCAGTTGAGGTTTGGTCATGCGGTAGTTGAAACCGATGGTCACCACTCCCAGCTTGGGGCCGTAGACAAAGCCGAAGGTCTTCTTCTGCCGGACCGCTTCAGCAAAAGCCTTGTCGTTTGTCGTAACCGCGCCGCCTTCTCCCAGGGTCGTGAAATTCTTGTTGGACTGAAAACTGTAGCAACTGGCTTGCCCACAACCGCCGATCGGCTGGCCTTCGAAGCGAGTTCCGACGGCGTGTGCCGCATCGTAGATCACCGGGATGCCATACTGGCTGGAAAGCCTTTCGAATTCGCGGACGTCGCAGGCCAGTCCAGCGAAATGAACAGGGATGATGGCTTTGGTGCGATGAGTGATTTTCTCGCGCACCGCCGTGGGACTCAGGCATAGCGTCGCCGGATCGACGTCGGCGAAGACGACCTTCGCTCCCCGTGCTGCCGCGCAAGTGGCCGTGCACACGAACGTCAAAGGAGGAACGATCACCTCATCACCGGCCCCGATGTTCAACGCCATCATGCACAAGTCCAACGCCGTACCGCAGGAGTTCACCATCACCGCTGCGCTGGCGCCTTCATGGCGCGCAAAAGCCTGTTGAAAATCGGCCTCCTCCGGAAGCGGAAAGAAATCGCCGCTGGGTTCTGTGGCAGCCATGAGTACCTTCGTGACTGCGTCTACGTCGTCTTGTTCGAAGAGTCCGCCCAAGGTGGCAAAACGAATCGGACGTTTTGGCATCGTCATGGTGTTCTTGGCCTCTCGATGTCCAGCTCTTGTAGCGCGTGCAGCACCGCGCCGGCCACCTGCGAGCGGTTCTCCGGCAACCGACAGCGCCGCAGAGAAATCTTCTCGAAGAAGGAGCGGTGTTCTCGCAAACTCTCGTCGACGAGCGCCAGAATACCGCCGTTGCTGGCTTCTACCATTTCTCCTCCAACCACAACGGTCGTAGGGCCTACCGAGACGACCGCGTTGAAAATGGAACGGGCAATCAACAAGCACGCCTTGCGGAAGACCGCCCTTGCCGAACGATTGCCAGCCTCGTACAAATTCCAGGCGGCTGCAAAGTCTGGGCATTCCTCTGCCGCCAGCTGCCGGACGATGGCCGGTATCGAGGCGACTGCTTCGAGGCAGCCCTTGCCGCCGCAAGAGCACGAAGGACCCTTAGGATCGGCCATCACATGCCCGAACTCTCCAGCGCCATGGGAGGGGCCAGCGACCAGCAGCCCATCAAGGACGATCGCTCCGCCGATGCCCTGTCCCAGATGGAAGAACAAGAAGTTCTCCAAGTCCTGGGCTGCGCCGTACCAATTCTCTGCCATGGCGCGCAGCCGTGAACCGTTCTGAAGGAATGTTTGCTTGCCGAAACGGCTGAAGGGTTTCACGAACGATCCGGGTCCCCAGCCGAAATGACTGTTTTGCAGCAACCTTCCGCTTTGAGGATCGACGACCCCGGGGCCTACAATCGTCACTCCCTGCACTTTATCCCAGCGGCCACGAGCGACCGACGCCACCAGCCTGGCCTCAGCCGCGACATACTGCTTCAACGTGGGGCTGCGGGGCAGGGCAAGGCTTCGGGTTTCCAAAATCTCGCCCGCCGGGTCTGCCAAATGGGCCATGGCCGCAAGATCCGAGTAGTCGGCCACCACCACCAAACTTTCCCGAGGATTGAGCGAAAGCACAATCGACGGGCGCCCTCGCGCTCCGCTGCGCCGGATTTCCCGCGTGCTGAGTATGCCGCGCTGGACCAGCTGATAGGTGATCTCTGTGACGGTCGAGTGCGCGAGGCCGGTTTCTCTGGCAATGTCCGATCGCGATAGGCCGCCGCTCTTCAGGATGCAGCGGAGAATCTGCCGCCGATTCGACCGCCCGAGGTCTCTGAGATCCATAGCTCAGTCCAATACGACGGGCAGCTTGTAGAGGCGGGCCGGGTTGTCGAATAGCCATTCCTTGGCCAGCCGCAGCGCTTCTTCGAAGTTCATCAACCCTCGATCGATGCGAGACGCCAGAACGGACGCGATGTTCTGCCGGGCCAACTCGAGGTGACCATAAACCTTCTCGACCATCCAACGCACGTCGGAGCCGAAAGCGATGACCTTGTCGGACCCGAGCGTGTCGAGATATTCATCCAATGCGCTGCAAGTCATGGCTGCATTGATGGAGTGCGCCCAACACAGGTTGACCGTGACATTGCGAAAGTTGACGCCAATGAGCCCCATTTCCCGAACGTATGGAATGCCGCTGTGAAACAGATCAAAGCGAATGTTGGGGTGGCGTTCCAGAATAGGCATCATGTAGCGGGGGTGGTGCCGGTGCACGCCCCAAAACTCGGTGTGGACAGCGACGACAAGCTCGAATGCCGCAGCCGCCTTGAGCAGCTCATCGTGAATGTAAGAGAGCAGGGGAGTCGGCATGTCGTAAGCCAGGCCCGCTTGTCTGCGCTTCAGGTCCGAGAAATCTGCCAGCGCTCGGTCTCGATCAGGGTCGCCGTAATCCAGAGCGAAAGTCTTGAAGCCAACCGCGCCCTTCTCGGCCAGGGCACGCAGCCGATGCCTGGCCCAGTCCAGGTACCCGTCGAGCGAAAGAAACCCGTCATTGCCTCCCATGCGATTCACATCCAGGTTCTGCGGCCTGGGATCGATCAGCGCCACGACCGGCTGCAACAGCTGTTGGTCCTGGTAGACGTCTAACTCCCTTCGATCGTCGGGCGGCGGTGAATTTTGATTCAGAACATGCACGATGTTGCATTCCTTGCGCAGAACACGTTCGTAGATACCGGGGCGATTTTCGGCCGCAATCCGCTGCGACAGTTCATGGATGTTGTGGTCAGCCAGTTCTTCGACATTCCAGAAGTGCTTCAAGACTTGCCGCGCTGCGCGAGCAAACGAGGTATGCCGGACCAGAAAGATATAAGGCTTCGCCAGCGCCCAGCGCTCCTCCAGCGGTATCGCGGGGTCATGAATCCTGAGCCAATCCTCTTCTGACAAGCCGGAGGCGAACATGGGAAGCCGCGTGTACTGCCCATAGACTGTCAGTGCATCCCGGTGCTGGGCGACATGCTGCGGCTCGGGAAGCAAGTGGGAATGGGCGTCGATGACCGCGATCCTGCGAATGGCTTCGAGCAACTGCTCTTCGTGCGGTCGGCGCTGCTCGCCGCCTGGATGAGTGTTCATAGGTTCACGAGGTGCAGAGAAAGCATCTTCGAGTGCGGCAATCGGCTAGCTATCTGCCGCGTTGCAGGAGGTTACCCGACGCCCGCTTGATGGCGCCCTGGATTTCGCAGCCCAAATCCCGCGTGCTGGAAACGAGGGTGACGGCAACCCACCTCGCTCACCTCGGATTCCCTGCGGAAAGCGGTGGCGAGCGCAGAAGCCTCCCCAATGTCACTCTTGTTTCACTTCCTCGCAGACGGTTTCAACCAATGCGCGGTGGCCGGCCGAAAAATGCTGCAACACGGTTCTCCTTTTACCCTTGACACGATTCGAGTGTCAATTATATTTTCGGGTTCCGAAGTAAATAACTTCGAGCAAGGTCCTGAGAATGAGTTTTCATCTCTGCTGGACAATCGACTGTGAGAGCACGCGCAAAGAAATCGGCGATGTGAACCTTGGTGAAAATGCCATCCGCGGTTTCGCTGAGCTTCTGGAACAAAGAAATTGGAGGGGTACGTTTTTTCTCGTACCAGGGGAAGTCGAACCGTTCGCCGATCTCTTGAAGGCTTTGTCCGAAAAAGGCCACGAGATCGCTCTTCATTTGCATCCCGACGAGCTGAGCTCCGAGGGTCCCTATCTTGGGAGCTACTCCGGCGCTGCTCAAGAGGCCATGATTCGGCAGGCACAAGATCACTTCGAAAAGCATTTAGGGACTCGCCCAGTCTCCTTTCGTCCTGGCTTCTGCAGTGCCAACGACGCCACTTTTGTGGCCATGAGCCGTTGTGGCGTTCGGCAGGCGAGCGCCTCGATGCCGGGCCGGCGGATGACAACCGCTGCCAGCCATTGGGCGGGCGCCCCGTTGTTCTCGCACTATGCAAATCCGCACAATCGGTTCTTGAGCGGAGGCCTCGATTTGGTCGAGATTCCCATCTCTGTGGATTGGGAAAGCATGATCTGGGGCGGAATCCACCCTCAGGACTTGCGCGTCGAATTCACGGACAGCAAGAATCATGGTTTCCTGATCGAGAAAATCATGAAGCGCCAGGTTCACGAGGGACTGCCTTTCAAGGCCCTGGTGGTGCTGACCCACAACCTGTTTCGATTCGCGGATACGGGAGATTTCAGAAGGACAACGATGCTGGGGATGATGGATAGCATGGAGCGCGTCGCGCGGGATCTGAAGGTGGACACAGCAGGAACCACGCTGGCCGCGGCAGCTGCGGCGTTCCGCTCGGCCGTGCCATTTCGCGGCTAGCGGCGGTTGTGAGGAGAGACTGTGACCATCGAGTTTTTCTGCCCGGGGCGAGAACGCGGCTGTGACACAATTGGCAGGGAGAGCCTCGTGAGTGGGGAAGTGTGAAAAATTGAGGCTTCGGTTCTGCGGGGCGGAAAAGCCTTTGTCCCCCGAACGAAGGGGGACGCCGCGCATTCTGTGGCAGGGGGTTCCGGTGGCGAAGGACACGACCCCCTCTGCATCTCCCCCTTGTGCGCGCGTGCAAGGGAGAGAGGGGGAAGCGACGCCTTGGACTTGCCCCCAAAAGTGAGACAAACGGTTAAGATGCAGAATTCAGCGAATGGAGGAATGCATCATGAGTTTGTCTCGGAGGCAGTTTAGCAGAGAGTTCAAGCTGGCGGCGTTGCAGAGATTGGAGCGAGGATCGTTGGTTGGAGAGGTGGCGCGGGCATTTGAGATAAATCCGAATATGCTGGATCGCTGGCGGCAGGAGTTTCGGCAAGGTCCGGGGAACGCGTTTTCAGGGTCAGGTCAGCGGCGGTGGGAAGAAGGGCGTGTGGCTGAACTGGAGCGCAAGATCGGACAGCAGGCCCTGGAGATTGATTT
>VFZK01000260.1 GCA_016871215.1 Acidimicrobiia bacterium
CGACCAGTTCCAGTTGGCTCAATCTGGTGGAACGCTGGTTTGCCGAATTGACGTCCAAACGAATCCGCCGTGGTTCATTCCGCAGTGTCCCCGACTTGATCAAGGCGATGGAGGAGTTTTTACAGGTGTGGAATGAAAAGCCGAAACCCTTTGTTTGGACAGCCACGGTCGAATCCATCGGGGCAAAACTCTCGCGGTGTCGTCAGACTCTTGAGCAAATTCAGCCCGGTTGTACTCAACCCAGAACCAGAAAACCTCAAAACCAACTGTCCATCTAATTCTTGGAGACTACACTAGCTGAGCAAGACGGAATGCCCTCATGGCTCTGGCAAAGTGCCGCAAGCTGACGCGACAACGGCCGATCCGGCGAAGACGAAACGGCTCGGCAACCCAACCGACAGACAAGCTCCGCATGTTGATGGCCTTGCCCACTGGGCACAGGGTGCTCGCAGTGATGCCGGCGTAGTGGAAGTGGTATGATACGCTGCGCAGCGGAGAAGTAATCGCCGAGACACGGCGACACGACCGTGACTCCGGTTGCAGTTAAGGGGAGTAACCCGGTGAGATTGAGGCAGGCATGAAACTGTTTGGCAAGTCTGAAAAGCAGGAAGGCTTCTTCAGCAAGCTGAAGGCAGCCGTCGCCTCGACCAAGAACAACCTGGTCGCCAAGATCGAGGATGTCGTCAAAGGGGAAAAGGTTATCGATGCGGAGTTGCTCGACGATCTGGAAGCGATCTTGATCGGCGCGGACATCGGCACGCAGACGACGTCGGAAATCCTGGGAAAGATTCGGAGCCAGGTAAGCCGAAAGCAGGTGAACGATCCAGAACAGCTTCGCACATTGATCAAAGGTGAACTGCGCCAGATCATCGAGGCGGCGAATGAAGCCGGGACTACTTCGTCCAGCATCGCTGGAACCCGCGTCCTGATGGTGGTGGGAGTGAACGGCGTGGGGAAAACGACGACGATCGGCAAACTGGCCAATCTGCATACCCAGCAAGGGGAAAAGGTACTCGTCTGTGCTGCAGACACTTTTCGTGCCGCAGCCATCGAGCAGCTGGAGGTCTGGGGCCAGCGCGCAGGTGTGGCTGTCATCCGGCAGAAGACTGGCGCCGATCCGTCGGCCGTGTTGTTCGATGCCATGTCGGCCGCGAAATCCCGTGGCATCGACGTCTTGATCGTAGACACCGCGGGTCGGCTGCACACGAAAAGCAATCTGATGGCCGAGTTGGAAAAGATGAAGCGTATTGCTGCACGCGAGATCCCGGGCGCGCCCCACGACGTGCTGCTGATCATCGATGCGACCACTGGCCAGAACGGGTTGAATCAGGCTCGCGAGTTTACACGCACCGCTGGTGTTACGGGCATCGTTCTCACCAAGCTTGACGGTACGGCCAAGGGAGGCATCGTTGTTCCGATCGCCCGCGAGTTGAAGATTCCTATTCGCTACGTTGGAGTCGGCGAAAAGCTGGACGATCTGGTCGAGTTCTCGGCCGAGCAGTACATCGAATCGTTGTTCGAGTCCGAGTAGATGTCCCACCCCGTGTGCAACGATAGGTACTTCATGCAACGCGCTCTGGATCTGGCCAAGCGCGGCCGGGCCTTAGCGAGTCCCAATCCGATGGTGGGTGCGGTGCTGGTGCGTGACGGGCAGGTCGTCGGCGAAGGCTTTCACCGTTACGCTGAAAAGAAGCATGCCGAGATCTGGGCGTTGGAGGCTGCCGGAGCAGCCGCTCGAACCAGCACGCTTTTCGTAACGCTCGAACCCTGCAGCCACCAGGGTCGCACGCCTCCCTGCGTCGGCGAGTTAATCGGCGCAGGCCTATCGCGGGTTGTGGCAGCCATGGCTGACCCCAATCCGAAAGTGGCCGGAGCTGGACTGCGCCAGCTGCGCGAAGCAGGTATCCAAGTCGAACTCGGGCTGTGCGAAGCCGAGGCGTGCAAGCTCAACGAGGCCTACTGCAAGTTCATCCAGACGCGATTGCCTTTTGTTACTCTCAAGGCTGGAATGACGCTGGATGGAAAGATCGCGCAAGCCGATGGGCAGTCCCAGTGGATCACACATGAGGGTTCCCGCCAACGGGTCCAGCAGCTCCGCTTCGAAAGCGACGCCATCTTGACGGGCATCGGAACCGTGCTGGCAGACAATCCTCGGCTTACCGACCGAACGGGACTGCCGCGCCGACGACGCTTGTTACGGGTAGTCTTGGACAGCTGGCTGCGCCTTTCGCCAGAGTCAGCGCTGGTGCGCAGCGGTGCGGAAGGCGATGTGCTGGTTTTCTGTAGCGAGCAGCGCAGCACCGAGCAACAGCGGCAACTGGAGGCTGGTGGCTTGGAAGTCGTGCCAATGCCCGCAGCCGATGGCAGAATCGACGTGCGCGCCGTTCTCAACAATCTGGGGCAGCGAGACATAACGAGTGTCCTAGTCGAGGCGGGCCCGGCTTTGAACTTCGAAGCGCTCCGGTCAGGTTGCGTGGACAAGCTCCTGTGCTTTGTCGCCCCGAAGATTCTTGGGGGACAATCGCCGCTGCCGCTAGCCGGGGGCGCGGGATTCGGCCAGCTGGATCGTTGCGTCCCGTTGCGGTTTGCCGCAATCGAGCGCGTCGGCAGCGATTTGCTGATTGAGGCCTACCTGGCTGAGCAGCAGTCGGCTTCGGGTTAGGGCCTTTAGGAAGTGGAAAAGGGAATCCAGAACCGTCCAGCTCGCCCCGGCAAAGGACCCTATGTTTACAGGCATTATCGAAGAGGTTGGCCGCGTCAGCTCTCTCAGCCGGCGCGGAACGTCGGCTTTGCTTGAAATCCAGGCCGGCAGGCTCCTACAAGGCATGCAGCTTGGAGAGAGCATCGCCGTCAACGGCGTTTGCCTCACGGTCCGCCACCAGGTCTCCAGAGGTTTTCAGGCTGAACTGTCCCAGGAAACGTTGAGTCGCTCGAGTCTCGGAACGTTAAAGCCTGGAAGCCTGGTGAACCTGGAGCGGCCACTGCTGGCCACCAGCCGTTTGGGGGGGCATTTTGTTCAGGGCCACGTCGACGCGGTTGGAAAAGTGATGGCGATGCGGCCCCAGGGCGAGTTCGCCGTTTGGAAGTTCTCTCTGCCAGCCTCGATTGAACGCTACGTCGTCGAGAAAGGATCGATCGCCGTGGACGGCATCAGTCTAACGGTCGCAAGCCTCCCGCCAGGAGCTTTCGAAGTCGTGCTCATTCCGCACACGCTGCAGAATACGAATCTCAGGACGCTCCAGCTTGGAGATGCAGTCAACCTCGAGTGTGACGTGCTGGCCAAATATGTCGAATCGATGCTGAAAGTCAGGGAGCCTCTGCCGGCGAAATTACGGCTGACGGAGCAGGCCTTGAAGGACCGCGGGTATTAGCGGAGCGTCAATCACAGGAAAGTCGACCCATGCTTTTCTCAACGATCGAAGAGGCTGTCGCCGACATCAGGGCAGGTAAAATGCTGATCGTCGTCGACGATGAAGACCGGGAGAACGAAGGTGATTTGACGATTGCCGCCGAAAAGGTCACACCGGAAGCGATCAACTTCATGGCCCGGTACGGACGTGGGCTGATCTGCCTCGCGATGACCGGCGAACGCCTGGATCAGCTGCAGATTCCACTGATGGTGAGCGACAACACATCGCTCTACGGGACGGCTTTCTGTGTCTCGATCGAGGCGAAGCGAAAGGTTTCGACCGGTATTTCAGCTGCTGACCGGGCACAGACAATTCTGACAGCGATCCATCCCGACACTCAACCGCAAGATCTGGTGCGTCCAGGCCATGTGTTTCCGCTGCGCTCGCGAAAGGGCGGTGTACTGGTGCGCGCAGGACAAACCGAGGCAGCAGTCGATTTAGCGCGCATCGCCGGCCTGAACCCCGCGGGTGTGATCTGCGAGATCATGAATGATGACGGCACGATGTCGCGCGTCGAGCAGTTGCACGAATTCGCCAACCGTCATCACTTGAAGATGATCACGGTGGCCGACCTCATTAAGTTCCGGCTGCAGACGGAAAGCTTCGTCCAAAAAGTGGCGGAAGCTGATTTGCCCACGCGGCACGGAGTCTTTCGCATGCTGGCGTTTGAATGCGAGATCGACCGGGAGACTCATGTCGCGCTGGTGTACGGGACCATCGATCCCGCAAAGCCGGTGCTGGTTCGCGTGCATTCTCACTGCCTGACCGGAGATGTGTTTCACGCTACCGATTGCCAGTGCCAATCCCAGCTGGAACGATCGATGGAAATGATTGCCCGGGAGGGCAGCGGCGTTCTGCTCTACATGCACCAGACCGGCCGGGGCTTCGAGGTGGTCAAGTCTGATGGAAACAATCGCATCCTCTATCACGGGATGCCGGCTGTGGAAGGAGAGACATACAGCGTCAAACGCACGCAGCGCGGCTATGGAACCGGCGCCCAGATCCTCGCCCGCTTGAACCTGAAAACCATCCGGCTGCTCACCAACCACCCGCGGAAAATCGCCGGGCTCGAGGGATACGGAATCCGCGTCGTCGAAGAAGTTCCGATCCCGCTCGCCCCGTCAAGTGCCAACCCGGATTGATCGAATTTCAACGCCAAGTTCGTGCCAGGTTTGGAAGCCTCAGAATACCAACTTCACCCCAGCGTGAAGCATTCGCGGAGCGCCGATGTTCTCAAGCGGCGTTTTCGCCACGGCAAATCGACGGTCGAAGATGTTTTCCGCCGAGGCGTAGACACGAAGCGACGGCCGGAGCAACCTGGAAACGTGGAAATCGAGGACGGCAAAATTTCCGAGCAGGAACGTGTTGAGGTCGTCGTCGTACTGGGCACTCACGAAACGAGCGGAGACAAAGGCACTGAAGGTGCGGGGGGTTGAGTAGGCAAGCGAGGCAGTCACGCGGTGCTTGGGCACCTGCGGCAGCAGCTTGGATTCCAGCGAACGATTTGGCGGAAAGCGAGTCACCGTAGAATCGTTCCACAGGTAGGCGCCTTGCAGAGACCAGTCGCGGCGCCAGCGAAGGGAGAGACCCGCTTCAACTCCCTGGGCATCGATCGCGCCGACGTTCTCACGACGCCGCGTGATCAAGGCCGGCAGGGTGCTGGTTGTAACGTTCGAAACCGCGTTCTCGAGCCGGTTCCAGAACCCGGTGAATCGCGCCGTCACACGATCGCCTAGCCGCCAATCCATCCCGCCTTCGGTTCCTGCGAGCTTTTCCGGCCCCAGCTGGTCGTTGGGATTCGTCAGCACGTTGCCGACGCGAAATCCTCGGTACAGCTCATTCAAAGTGGGAGCCCGAAAACTGTGATAGTAGGAAGCCCGCAAGGTGAGCGAGTCTGCCGCCCGATAAGACAAGCCTGCTTTAGGGTTCACCGTGCCTCGTTTCTGCGTCACGAAAGGAGCAACGGCGAGCACTCCGGTCCCCAGCACGAGCTCCCGGCGTTGCGCGTCGTAGTTGCTCCAGCCGTCCAGCCGGGCGCCGAGTTGTATCATCCAGCGGCTGGCCGGCGTGAATAGATCCTGCACGAAAATGCCGCCCAGTTGCTGGCTTCCTCCCGCGACAAGGAACCGCGACCGAACTCCCGCGGTGAAGCTCATCTCCTCGCTGTTGCCGCGAATCCACTGCCAGTCGACCCCGCCGGTGACCAGGTGGCGCGACAAGAGCAGCCCGGTCCATTGGGCCGAGCCGCCCGCACTGCGGACTGGCACCGTCTGGTGCAGCGTCAGGGTCTCCGAGCGGCGATTGGCCGATATGGCGGTGAAGTTACTGAAGAATCTTTCCACCAGCCCATACGCTCGCAACTGCCATTCCCTTCCGTTGTTGCCCTCGTGGCGGTAGCCTGCCCGTACGCTGGTAATGTCGGTTGCGTTCTTCTGGACCGCTGTGCCGTTGTCCCGATCTTCGGCAAAGTGGGACGCCTGCAGAAACAAGGACTGCCGGCTCTTCGGTTTGTAGAATCCCCCAGCACGGATGGCATACCGCACCGACCCGGCCCGATCGTCCACCAAGCCGCGCAGTGGGCTTGCCACGATGAAGTACCCATCGGTGTGCAGGAACGTTGCCGAGACCGTCCCACTCCAGGGCCCGCGCACCGTTGAACCGAGAACGTCCGCACCCGTTGTGGCCTGCGACCCGCCGTGCAGGTCCAGCTCGACGCGATTCGTCTCGAACGAACGGGACAGTACTTGGATGACACCGCCGAGCGCGGAGCTGCCGTAGAGGCTCGATCCTCCTCCCGAAGCGATCTCAACCTGCTCGAGGCTGTTCTTATCGAGTTGGTTCCAATAGACCCAACCGCCGAACGGATCGTTCAGCGGAATCCCGTCCCAGAGCACCAAGCTCCGACTGACACCACTCGGGCCGATTCCGCGCAAGGAGACTCCCTGTGTCGTCGGATGCGCTACCAAACTGCTGGAGCGGCGAAAGAGGCTAAAGGCTGGCACTTGGCGCAATGTGTCGTCCAGCGTGACGGCAGGCGACTGCTGCAAGTCCTTCTGCCTGACCACAAGCACTGGCGAAGGAATTGCCTCAGCGAGTTGGCGCGTGCGGGTGGCGGTAACGGTCATCGTTTCCCGCAAGGCAGCTGCTCGCAATACCACAATCAGCTCATCGGTTGGCGAGCCCAGCGGCTGTTCGATCCGTTCGAAGTTCGGATGCAACACCCGGACGCTTTGGGCTGCAATTGAAGAGAAAAAGAACTTCCCTTCAGAGTCACTGCGTGCTTCCAAGACAGTTCGGCCGGCTGCATTGACAGCTTCGATGACGACGCCTTCAACGGGCAAGCCGCGCTCATCGACAATTTTCCCATGCCATTCGGTCATCTCGGTGGTTAGGGGCCCAGCCCAGAGAGACACGGAGATGATCTGCAAACAGCCTAACCACCGAAGGAAAAGCACGGTTTTCGATGTGTCCTTAAGTGCTGCGACAGCCGAGTTACTCGCCAAGGGAAGATACCCATTACTTCTTGGTGAAAGGATGCGCAAGCTGGAAGGGCGTGTTTTCGTTTGGGATTCTTCATGGTGCTTCTGTTCGTTAGCCAGACCGTTAGGGCGGTGGCAACTTTGACCCTATCCGGAGACGCCTGTGTCCATACCCCAAGCGCCATCTTACCGGCGGGCGACGGCCGCCCACCTCCCTCGACCAGTCGCCCCGGTGGTGAGTTATCGCTTCCCTGGCGCCCGGTACTTTACGTCCTTCTTTTTTGACGCCTGGTCGATCTCCTCAGGTGTGAGCAGGACTTGCGTCTTCAAAGCCACAAGTCCGCTGGAATTGACGGCCAATGAAAGCGCAGCGGCTGTGGCATTATCCGGCAAGTCGACAATTACAACAGCGTCGGCATCGCCAAATGCAAAATAGAAGGCCTCGACAGAACCCCCTGCCGCTTTGACGTGGGCTTCGACGGTCTGACGCCGCTTGGTGCCTCCTTCTTTCATGACTCCTCTAGTCCCTTCGGCGGTATAGGACGCTTGGATCAGGTACTTGGCCATGCTAGTGTAGTGTCCAAGAATTAGATGGACAGTTGGTTTTGAGGTTTTCTGGTTCTGGGTTGAGTACAACCGGGCTGAATTTGCTCAAGAGTCTGACGACACCGCGAGAGTTTTGCCCCGATGGATTCGACCGTGGCTGTCCAAACAAAGGGTTTCGGCTTTTCATTCCACACCTGTAAAAACTCCTCCATCGCCTTGATCAAGTCGGGGACACTGCGGAATGAACCACGGCGGATTCGTTTGGACGTCAATTCGGCAAACCAGCGTTCCACCAGATTGAGCCAACTGGAACTGGTCG
>VFZK01000261.1 GCA_016871215.1 Acidimicrobiia bacterium
AAGGTCCCGAACACGAGGTCACTTTGAAGTCATTCTGGATGGGGACGACCGAAGTCACTTGGGATGAATATGACCAGTTTGCCTTCAGTCACGATATCAAGCGGAAGCAGCTGCAGAAAACCGACCTGGCGAAACAGCCCGAATCCGAGAAGGCGGCCGATGCCTTGACGCGGCCAACGCCTCCTTACGCGGACCAGACTTTTGGCTTGGGCCACGACGGCCAGCCAGCGCTTTGCATCACCTGGCACGCTGCCATGGAGTACTGCCACTGGCTTTCGACGAAAACCAGAAGGACTTACCGGCTCCCGACGGAAGCCGAGTGGGAGTATGCATGCCGGGCGGGCTCCAAGACTGCTTACTCCTTCGGCGATGCTTCGCAGTTGAAGGATTACGCCTGGTACGTCCAGAATTCAGACGGGAAGCCACAGAAGATCGGCACGAAGAAGGCGAATGCCTGGGGTTTGCGCGATATGCATGGAAATGTGGCCGAATGGTGCCTGGATCGGTATGATGGTGTTTTCTACGCGACTTTCAGTAGCGGATTGCCGGCGCTGTCGCCTGTCCTGTTGCCCACCGGCGAGAGGTATCCACACGTGGTAAGAGGCGGGTCTTGGGACGATGATCCTTCATTCCTCCGCTCGGCTGCCCGGCGTACCTCCGAGGAGGACTGGAGCATGCTGGATCCGCAGCAGCCCAAGAGCATCTGGTGGCATACGAACGCGACCTTCGTGGGCTTTCGGGTCGTGCGACCTGCTGAAGAACAGGAGAATCTGAAAGGACTGAGATCAAGGATCGTTAAGGACTGAGCGTTCGTCGACAGAGTCCTATCAAAGTTGTGATCCCTCCCTTACGGTCGGGCTACTGAACAGCCACGTGAGCCAAATCAGTAGCCCGCGCGTCAGCAAGGGCTCCAGCTCGACCCGGGGACTTATGAGACCTTGACGGGATCCAGGGTTCTCCAAGGACTGGCGCCGGTATCCGAGTGAAGGAAGTGCCCGGGGGAACCAGCGCCACGCGCGAGAAATTGGCGCTTTGCTAGAAGAATTTTCGATTCGCAATTTCACAACTGTGAGGAATGGCAATGAATGATCGTGGTTCGAAGACCAGACCCTCTTCTCGTCGTGACTTTCTCAAGAAGTCAGCCTCGGCGGCGGTTGGGGTGTCGCTTGCAGCGCGCATCGGCGATATTCCAGCGGTGCATGCCGCGGGAAGCGACCAGATTCGTGTGGGGCTCATTGGCTGTGGCGGGCGAGGGAGCGGCGCCGCTGATCAGGTGCTGAGGGCAGCCCCAAACGTGAAGCTGGTGGCCATGGGCGACGCGTTTCGCGACCGGCTGGACTTCAGCCGCAAGCAGCTACAAGCCAAGTACTCCGAGCTGGTCGACGTTCCAACCGAGCGGTGTTTCGTAGGCTTCGATGCTTACGAGAGGGTACTGGCGTGCGACATCAATTACGTCATTCTGGCCACCCCGCCTGGGTTTCGCCCGGCGCACCTGAAAGCTGCCGTGGCTGCGGGCAAGAACATCTTCACCGAGAAGCCCGTGGCCGTAGATGGACCTGGCGTTCGCACCGTTCTGGGACTCTATGAGGAGGCCAACCGCAAGGGACTCTTTATCGCTGCAGGCACTCAGCGGCGTCATCAGGCCAGCTACCAGGAGGCTATTCGCCGCGTCCACGACGGTGCGATCGGCAACATCGTGGCGGGTCGCTGCTATTGGAACCAAGGTGCCTTGTGGAACAAGGGGCGCAAGCCTGGCTGGAGTGACATGGAGTGGCAGCTGCGCAACTGGCTCTACTTTACCTGGCTTTCCGGCGACCACATCGTCGAACAGCACGTCCACAATCTAGATGTCATCAATTGGGCGACTGGCAGCCACCCAGTGCGGGCCGTAGGCATGGGCGGCCGGCAGGTGCGAACTAGTCCCGACTACGGGCACATCTTCGATCACTTTGCGATCGACTACGAGTTCGAGAACGGCATGCACGTGATGAGCATGGCCCGGCAGATTGAAGGCTGCGAGAAGAGTGTTTCGGAGGCGCTGGTGGGAACGAAAGGCTCGGTGGACCTGGTCGACCGCCAGCTCTACCGCATCAAGGGCCCCAACAGTTGGCAGTTCAAAGGCAAAGAACAGGACTCGTATCTTCAGGAGCACACCGACCTCATCGAAGCGATCCGATCTGGCAAGGCGCTCAACGAGCTGAAAAACGTGGCAGAAAGCACGCTGACGGCGATCATGGGCCGGATGTCGGCCTACACCGGGAAGGCTGTAACCTGGGAGCAGGCCCTGAACTCGACAGAGGACCTGATGCCAACCCAGTTGACGTGGGGCAAGCTGCCTCTTCCATCGGTAGCCACGCCGGGGCAGACGCAGCTGGTGTAGCTTGGCTGGCCTCGGCCGGTCCAAGTACCCCGAGTCCCGGCCTCGGCAAGCGAATCGCTGAGCATTACCCTTCATGCGGACACTCCAAGGAGCGGCAGAGGACTGCCGCAGTCCAAGACTGCTTTGCGAACTGGTGGGGCCTGCTCTTTTGGAGTGCGCTAGTCCTCTGGCGCTCTGACAAGGGGAACGGAACCAAGGATCATCACATGGTTCGGAAAACAGACGGCTTCGTTACTAGATTCGGCAAATCTCACTAGGGCGCAGTGCGCGAACGATACCAGGGAAACCGTTGGAGTTTCGAGAGCGGGGCGCCCTCTATCTATCTATCGTTGGCTTAGTTCGCGCCTCGGCGGTCTGCCTTCTTCTTGCCATCTCTCCCGACGAAACATCACCCAACCCACCAGAGTCGCAATTGCCACGGCAGCTCGCCGGCGTCTGGAGTTGTTCAAGTGCGCTGCCGGTCGGCACGGGTCTCGTGCTTGTGTGTTCTCCGCTCTCGTACAACCCTAAACCCAGTTCCGTCGAGTTTTTCTTGGATTCGCGTGGCGGCAACCAGCGCCGCCGCGAGCCACTGAGTGGGCGCTGATGCACAAGACCCGGCGATGATCGGCACGAAAAAGGGTTCGGTTGTACCAGAAGGACAACCCGCCCGCAAGGGCTCACGGCGGAGGCAGGCTTCCGCCCTGCGCAGCTTGTCTTTCGATGGCGATAACGATAATCTTCCCCGGCTTGAAGTGGTCGACTGCGATCTAACTGCGATAAGGAATAGCTGAAATGAACAACGGCTCTAAGCTGCGAAGTGCCGACTGGTTCGGCCGAAAAGACAAGCTCGGATTTGTGCACCGCTCCTGGATGCGCACGGAGGGATTTAGCACAAGCGTGTTTCAGGGCAAGCCCGTCATCGGCATCTGTAATTCCTGGAGCGAATTGACCAATTGCAACGCCCACTTGCGACAGGTGGCCGAAGCGGTGAAGCGCGGTGTCTGGGCGGCTGGCGGCTTCCCGTTGGAGTTTCCAACGATTTCCCTCGGGGAGCCGTTTATGCGCCCGACGACGATGATGTTCCGCAACCTGATGGCGATGGACGTAGAAGAATCGATCCGCGCCAATCCCATCGATGGGGTTGTATTGCTCTGTGGCTGTGACAAGACCACACCCGCCCAGCTGATGGGAGCGATCAGCGCCGATGTTCCGGCCATCATGGTGCCCGGCGGGCCGATGCTGAAGGGCGTTTGGAGAGACCGCGAGATCGGGTCCGGGTCGGATGTCTGGCACTTTTGGGACGAGCTGCGGGCAGGCCGCATCAGCGAAGAGGAGTTTTGCGAAATCGAAAGTTGCATTTCGCGCAGCGCCGGCCATTGCATGACGATGGGAACGGCATCGACGATGACGAGTATTGCGGAGGCACTGGGAATGACGCTGACCGGCTGCGCCAGCGTTCCGGCGGCCGACTCGCGGCGGTACGTAATGGCGGAGCAAAGCGGAGACCGCATCGTCGCAATGGTGCGCGAAGACTTGAGGCCGTCTCACCTGCTCAACCGCAAAGCCTTCGAGAATGCCATCACCGTTGATATGGCCATTGGAGGCTCCACCAACGCGATCATTCACTTCCTCGCTTTCGCTGGCCGCTTGGGCATGGAACTTCCGATGGGCCTCTTCGACGACATTGCGCGCCGCACGCCATTTCTTGCCAACATCCGGCCTTCCGGGAGCTATTTGATGGAGGATTTCTTCTACGCGGGAGGTCTGCCGGCGCTGATGAAGGAGATCGAATCCTTGCTGCACCTGGATGTCGTGACGGCCACGGGAAAGACTGTCGGCGAGAACATTGCGTCGGCCAAGTGCTACAACTCTGACGTCATCCGGCCTCTGAGCAATCCGTTGAAACCTCAGGGAGGCACCGTGGTCCTATACGGCAACCTCTGTCCTAACGGCGCGGTGTTGAAGACGAGCGCAGCTTCTGAAAAACTGATGCAACACACGGGGCGGGCGGTGGTTTTTGAGGACCATGATGATCTGAAAGCTCGCGTTGACGATCCGAATCTCGACGTGGATGAGAATTGTGTCCTCGTTCTTAAAAATGGTGGCCCCGTTGGCGGGCCCGGGATGCCCGAATGGGGAAACTTGCCCATTCCGGCCAAGATCTACAAAAAGGGAATCGAAGACATGGTGCGCATCAGCGACGCTCGCATGAGCGGAACGAGCTATGGCACTGTCGTTCTGCATATGGCACCCGAATCGGCGCTCGGCGGGCCGTTGGCCATTGTCCAGAACGGAGACATGATTCAACTGGACACCGCGAATCGCCAGCTGAACCTGTTAGTTTCGAATGACGAGATCCAGCGCCGCCTCTCCATCTGGCAGAAACCCGCGAGACACTACGATCGGGGCTATGGGAAGCTGTTTCAAGAGCACATTCTTCAAGCCAACGAGGGCTGTGATTTCGATTTTCTGCGATGGGCTCCAGAGCCGAAAGACCTGGAAGGAACGGAGCGTTCCAAAGCTCGCCGCGCTTCCCACAAGCTTCCGTTACCATTTTAGGGGTTGGATCGAATCCGCGACTCTGGTCTTGAGAAAAGGGTAATCGCGATGGCACGAACACTCAACATCGGCATGATCGGCTACGGCTTTATGGCCCGTGCTCACTCCAATGCTTACAGCAAGGTGAACCATTTCTTCGACGTTCCGTATCGGCCTGTGCTCAAGGCCGTTTGTGCTCGTGACGAGGCCAAGGCAAAAGCCTTTGCGGCCACTTGGGGATACGAGTCCGTTGAAACGGATTGGCGAAAACTGGTGGCACGCAAGGACATCGATGCAGTCGATATTTGCGTGCCCAACAACCTGCATCGCGAAATCGCTCTGGCTGCGGCCGCAGCCGGGAAGGCAATTCTCTGCGAGAAGCCTTTGGCGATGAACAGCGACGAGGGCGCCCAAATGGCTGCCGCGGTCGAAGCGGCCGGTGTCGCGAACATGGTCTGGTATAACTACCGCCGGATACCTGCCGTAACGCTGGCGAAAAAACTGATCGACGAAGGACGCTTGGGCCGCGTTTTCCACTACCGGGCGGTGTTCCTCCAGGACTGGACGATCTCGGCAGACCTGCCCCAGGGCGGCACGGCCCTTTGGAGGCTCGATGTCGCAGCTGCAGGCAGCGGCGTCACGGGCGATTTGCTGGCGCATTGCATCGACACGGCTCTCTGGCTGAACGGCGGCATCGACCGTGTGACCGCCATGACGGAAACGTTCGTGAAAGAACGCAAGCACAACCTGACCGGCAAAGTCGAACCCGTAGGCATCGACGATGCCTGCGCGTTCTTGGCCCGTTTCAAGAACGGGTCGCTAGCGACCTTCGAATCGACCCGGTATGCTCGCGGCCACAAAGCGCTCTACACACTCGAAATCAACGGGGACCGAGCTTCGATCCAGTGGAATCTGCACGATCTGCATCGCTTGTCCTACTTCGATCATCGAGACGAAGGCACGCTGCGGGGATGGCGCTCGATACACGTCACCGACGGAGACCATCCTTACATGGGGAGGTGGTGGGTGCCTGGGCTGCAAATCGGCTATGAGCACAGCTTCGTGCACCAGCTGGCCGACTTCCTGGATGGCCTCGCGAACGACCAGGCTGCGAGCCCGACGTTTCGCGATGCCCTGGAGACGCAAAAGGTGTGCGACGCCGTTCTCGAGAGTGGCAGGACAGCTCAGTGGGTTGCGGTGGGCTAGAGAAGGACCGACTGGCTGCGAACTCCGCGTTCTTAGAGCCTTGGCGGTACGCAGTCGGCGAGAATGCAAGCCGCGAAGACAAGAATCACCTTGCGGCTTCCCTGTATGTCGTGTTTGCAGTCGTCATTGTTCTCGAACGGCAACAGGCGGGAACCGGCAGGCGGCGAAAACGCGAGCATTTCCTCAATGCTCTTTCTCTCTCCCAAAGAGGTTCTCCACCCTGTGGAAGCAACTTGGCTTCACTGCTTTCTGCCCCCCTGAGCAGGTTCGGCGTTCTCATAGGAGGCTTCGATGCGAGCTTTGGTACTAACGGACTACAAGCGACTTGAAGTTGCGGTAATGCCTGACCCGGAAATCGGTGCCGGCGAAGTCTTGGTGCAGGTCAAAGCGTGTGGTATCTGCGGCAGCGATGTGCACGGCTACGACGGGCGCACGGGACGCCGTATCCCGCCTCTCATCATGGGCCACGAGGCGGCGGGCGTCGTTGTCCAGACCGGTGCGAATGCCAGACAGTTCAGTCCCGGCGAGCGCGTCACCTTCGATTCCACGGTGTACTGTGGCACGTGCTTTTTTTGCCGTCGCGGCAACGTGAACCTCTGCGATCGTCGCAACGTGCTGGGGGTCTCATGCAGCGAATATCGCCGGCACGGAGCGTTTGCGGAATATGTTGCGGTGCCTGAGCACATTCTGTACCGCTTGCCAGACGAGTTGAGCTTCGAACAGGCAGCGCTGGTTGAAGCTGTCTCCATTGCTTTCCATGCGAAGAATCGCACTCCCATCCGGTTGGGCGATTCCGTGGTGGTCGTGGGGGTTGGCATGATTGGCCAACTCATCGTTCAGACTGCGCGGCGATCGGGATGTGGGACGCTCATCGCCATCGACCTCGACAGCCGAAAGCTCGAGATGGCGCAAAAATTCGGCGCTGATGTCGTGATCGACGCTAACACGCCCGACGTGTTGGCGCAGATTCATCAGTGGACTCAGGGGCGAGGAGCCGACGTTGCCTTCGAAGCCGTCGGAGCGTCTGGCCCGTTCAATATGTCGGTGGCGGCTCTTCGCAAAGGCGGCTCGGTAACGCTGGTCGGCAACCTCGCGCCTCAGGTTGAGATGCCCCTCCAGCAGATCGTGACTCGAGAGCTCACGTTGATTGGCACTTGCGCTTCGTCGGGCGAATATCCTGCCTGCATCGATCTGATGGCTCGCGGCCTGATCGACGTCAAGCCCTTTATCTCTGCGTTCGCCCCTTTAGAGGATGGTCCCGCCTGGTTTGACCGTCTCTACCGACAGGAGCCCGGATTGATGAAGGTGGTTTTGAGGCCTGTTTAGAGGTATGAGAAGACTCGGAATGTTGTTCCAAAAGCCCTGTGGTGGCCGAGTTCGAATCCAATACGATTTAGCAGTCCCTAGCTATACATAGCGTCATAAATAATGCTGCATAATGTTCTTGCTTTCAAAGCCTCTCCTTGCCATAGTCGAAGGGCAAGGAGGGCTTTGCCCATGCGAAAACTTACGATTTCGGACAAAGAAGTCATGCGCCTGGCCGTGCAGCAAGAGATCACGCGCTCGGAAGAATCGCGATACGACCACCGTCTGCACGGCATTTTGCTGGTGAGTCAAGGGCT
>VFZK01000262.1 GCA_016871215.1 Acidimicrobiia bacterium
TCGCTAACTCGGTTTCGGTGAAGGTCAGTGACGGTCCCCGTTTTCTGAATGGCATAGAATCCTCCTTTCAGAGGAGTATGCCACAAACAATCGTTATGGTCTACTTATTAATAGAATGATGATCTAGTTAGAAGACGTACCTGACCCCAAACTGAATCTGACGATTGTAACTGGCGGCACTGTTCATCATACCAAACCGAGGGCTGCTAAGGTTCGTGTCGAGTCCTCCTTCTCGTGGGTGCCCCCAATTCAAATGATTAAAAAGGTTGAAAATTTCGAAACGGAATTCGACACGATGACTCTCGGTGATGAAGGTATTCTTGCTGAGGTTCAGATCTACGTTCCAACGCCCAGGTCCCTTAACCTGTAGAAATTCCGACGTGCCCAATAAAATCTTGCCTGGAAATTCCGGATCGGGACCAGGAATGGCAAAGGCTGCTTTATTCAAATAGGGTCGATCAGGTCCAACGTAACCAGTGTAGGGGGAAACGCCGGCCACCGCATTGGGCCTTGAATTTGCACGATATCGATTCTGTCGCCCAGTAGTTACGCTGAAAGGAATCCCAGTACGCGAGTCAAATATGCTCGAGATCTGCCACCCGCGGGCTATGCGACGTTGACCTAGAGGAATCTCCCATAAGAAGTGGCTGATAAAGTTATGGCGAACGTCTGCACCGCCGGCACTTTTCTCATATTTAAAAAATTGGCTTCCCGGTCCGTCAGAAAACGAAACATCCGGTTTTCTCGAGAAAAAATCACCAGTTTGACCAGTGCTAGTGTACGGATAGTTAGTTATTGCATGCGCCCAGGTGTAGTAAGCATTCATGGAAAGGCCCCGACCCACACTACGCCTGAAGCCAACTTGCAAAGAGTGGTAGTCGCCGTACATAGACGCGCTTCTCATGGTTACGCTGCCTAAGGAAGGATCCAATCGTGTTCCCTGGCCCGGCTGGGAGGCATTTGGGATAAAGGGATTCAACGAGTATTGTCCGTTGAATATCGACAGGATGCGCGTGTGGTTGCCCACATAGGCCGCCTGGAGCATGGAATTTCCTGTTAACTGCCTTTGAAGCGATACATTCCACTGCCTTGTCCAACCATTGGTGACATTTGGGTCAACAAATATGAGACTTAGCAAAGCACCTTTTGCCTTTGTCCAGTCCAGGACCGGGAACTTAAGGCTGGGATCGTCTCGGTTGTCGATAGCGACACGAAAAAGATCATTGGTCGCAGCCCTATATCCCCCGAATGTGCTCGGTTCCAAAAGCTGAGTGACAATACCGAAGCCTCCCCGCAACACTGTTTTGCCATCTCCGAACAAATCGTAGGCGACCCCGAAACGGGGATATATGTTGTTGTAATCTCCATTACGGAACTTTTCACCCGGTCGAGTGAAGAATTTGTCGTTCACCGGATCGGTGACCTTGGTTCCAGGAGTCAGAATATTAAACGGTGTGCAGATCTTGCAATTCAGTAGATGACCCGTCTGCGCCCCCCCCCAAAAGGCCCGACTTCCTGCTGCAGTGTTGGTATTCTCTATAGGCGGCTGAAAGTCGTAACGAATGCCTAAATTCAAGGTTAATCTAGAGGTTACCTTCCAGTCGTCCTGGAGGTAGAAGCCCCAATCGGCCTGAAGCGAAGGGCCCTGTATTAACGCATTCGGGGCCCCAGTGTTGCCGGCAAGAGCAGGATCATAGCCCCATGTGTTATTGGCAGTTATAGGACTATTTTTTGCCAGATCATCCAGAGTCTGAAAAGTGTAGTCTGGGGGACCGATGCGACCGGCTGAGTGGATGCTATGACGGTACTCGAAGCCGGTCGAGATCTGGTGGGCGCCGCGCACCAAGCGAAAGTTGTCGTTGAAGAAGTAGGCGCCGTTCTCTGAGGGTACCTGTTCACCGTACGGCACAGTGCCGGCTGGCCACCACGGTGCCACAATCCGCCCACAGCCTGGACAAGGAGGCGCGGGGAAAGGACCTTTGTCACCCGGCCTTGGCCAGAATCCGATGTGAGATGAGCTATCGCTCCAAACTTGCTGCGCTCCCCAGCCAAACCCATTCGTGGTGGTTGGGCTTAAAGTCATATTCCACTGAATCGAGAAGTTGTCTCGATCATTAACCAGGCTAGAGGGAAAGTTGGGATAGGCTCCGCGTTGGCTGTTAGTTCTGCTTCTGTTCCACCGACCGAATATTTGATGAGGGCCGAAGTTCCAATCGATCCGCGGCATCAGAATGTTATTGTCATTGGTGTCGCGACCCGTTAAAAGAACAGTCCCGAGGCGGGGGTCGCTGGGGCTAATCTGAGTGGGCAAGGGCATGTGCTTAATGTAGGCCAGAAGGGCAGGGTCAAGCCTGTTTCTGAATTCCTGAGTCACAGAATTGATGAGGTAGCTCGCCGGTTGGTCTATGCGTATCCCTTCGTAGCTGAAAAAGAAAAACAATTTATCTTTGCGGATCGGGCCACCAATTGCCCCGCCAAACTGGTGCCGACTGAATTCGGGTCGCGGTCGCCCTGCAGCGTTGAGAAAAAAATCGTTGGCCTGAAAACGAGTCCCCCGATGAAACTCGAACGCTGAGCCATGAAAGTTGTTAGTTCCGCCTTTACTCAGGATGTTGACCTTCGCACCCGCCGAGCGGCCATTCTCTGCTGAATAATTGGTGGTGTCGACAACCATTTCGCCAATGGACTCCATGCTGATGGAATTTGCAGTCACCAAACCGCTCGAAATAAGGCTTATATCAATCCCATCCATGGTGATGTTGTTTGAACTCCAGGAGTCGTGTGCCCCATTAAAGCTAACACCGACGCTATCTCCCGGGCTGGCTGATCCCAAGACGCCGCCACTGCCAGAGCTAGAGGGAAAGGCACCTCGGTCGCCGGTAATGGCTCCTGCCTGCAGCCTCAACAGGGCGGTAAAGTCTCTGCCGTTCAAAGGCAGAGTCTCGATGGTTTTCGGCTCCAGGTTGACACCCAATGTCGCATCGGCCCGATCCACCAGGGGGGCCGTGGATGTCACTTCGATTTGGTTGGTGACTTCGCCAACCTCCAATCTTATATCAATGACCTTTCGGTCTTCCCCGCCCAGCGTGATCCCAGATTGAACGTATTTCCGAAATCCGGCTAGTTCGGCGGAAAGCTGATAGTCTCCGACCGGCAACGAACCAATGAGATAAAAACCACTGTCGTTGGTTCGAACCTCACGGGTGAACTGGGTTGCAATATGCCTGGCCACCACGCTCACGCCCGGCGCCCGCGCTCCTGAGGCATCCGTAATCACTCCCGACAACTCCGCATATATCTGGCGTTGGGCAAGGAGTTGGGGCGTTCCCACCAAACTGGCCAGCAACAGCGTGTAAATCACTACCTTTACTTTGATTTGTTTCCGTAGCATCTGCTCCTCCTTTGTCTTCTATAGTGTCTTCTATAGCTCTTATTGTTAAAGATCGGACACTCTGCACGCTAAGCAAAAGCTTGCCTGCTCTCGCCCTGAAGTTAGTTGTTGATTCTGCTGCAGCAAAACCCCCCAATTCCTAGAAAAGGCGGCAAGATGGAGCTTCATAAGTCCCGATTTTGCGCTTATGCCTGAAAATCCTAAACCAATCCGGCGACAGGCACCCCAGTCTCATCATGAATTGAGTTGGCGATTTTCAGCGGACGACCGATAGGATGCATGTACTCTTTAGTCCAATCGATTCCCATGGCCCTGTAAATGGTGGCGTAGAGGTCTCCGATCGACACCTTCCGACCTGCCGGATAGGCGCCACGGTCATCGCTGGCGCCAACGACCTGCCCGCCCCGGACGCCCCCGCCTCCCAGTACCATAGACCAGCAGTGACACCAATGGTCGCGCCCCTGCCCCTTGCGCACAATGGGGTCGACCGTGCGACCAAATTCGCCCATGGCAATGACCAAGGTCGATTCCAGCAAACCCCTCTGCTGGAGATCCTCCAGCAAAGTGGCCAGCACCTGGTCTAATACCGGCACCAGAACGTCCTGGTGCTGCTCGTCGTTAGTACCGTGTGTATCCCAGTCCCTCCCGGTCTCCTTGCGGTTCCAGTCAGGAACCGTGACAAAACGACAGCCGGCTTCCACCAACCGCCGGGCCAATAGCGCGCTCTGGCCAAACCGACTGCGTCCGTAAGCATCCCTGCTCTTTTCCGACTCCTTGGAAAGATCAAACGCTTCTCGGACTGCGGGCGACAGAATCATATTCCAGGCTTGCTGGCGGAAGTTATCCATCTTGGTGTGCTCCACGGTTTCCACCTTCTCACGATAGAGGCGATCCACCAGCTTCAGAAAAGAGCGGCGACTCTCCATGCTCTCCAAGGTGACCGATTCCGGCAAACTGAGGTCCGGCAGCTTGAAGTCTTGGCTGCTCGGATCAGGAAGAACCAACGGGTCCTGCTCGGCCCCCAGGAATTGCGCTTTGAAGATGTCTTCATAGCGAACATCTGCCAGTTCAAACTTGACATGCGGAGGAACGTTATTCCTAGCCGCCAATTCCTTGCTAATAATGGAACCGAAAGAGGGAAACTTCATGACCGGGTTCGGCCGATGGCCCGTCATGGCATAGTGGAGGCCTTGCAGGTGGTTGTTTTCTTCTGTTTGCATGCAGCGGATGATCGCTAGCTTGTCCATCTGCTTGGCCACGCGGGGCAACAGCTCCGAAATCTGAATCCCGGCAACGTTGGTTGAGATCGGCTTAAACGAGCTGTTGAGCTTGGGGTCCCAGGTGTCGATGTGACTGGGCCCTCCGTTGAGCCACAAGAGAATGCAGGCCTGCGCTTTGGCTTTCTTCTCAACCCCTTTGGTTGCTGCCATAATCTGCTCGAGCTCCAAATACTGGTTCAGGCTGATTCCCAAAAAGCTCAAAGCGCCCACCCGCAAGACTTCGCGACGCCGGAAGTGGGCTCCATTGCAGCGGGAGCATTCTGTTTTATTCATGGAGCTTTCTCCTTCTAGCTGGCGTGTTGATTTCTCAGAGGTTGGGTTAGAGAGGCGGGCCATTGTTGTTACCCCTCTGAAGTCTCCCCTTGGAAAAAGGGGGATCTTGCTGTTTTTGATTGCGGCATCAAAACCTACCCGAGCGGTTGCAAATCGAATCGACGATCCTGACTAGTGGTTCTCCACAAACTCTCGTGAACTGATGAGTGCCCAGACCAGATCTTCGATGGCTTGTCGACGAGAGGACTGTTGTCGGATCAGCTCTTCCAATCCCACTCGTTCTTCTTCTGTCGGGAAACGGGCCAGAGCTGCCAGATAAAACTCTTCAATAATTTCTCGGTCCGAAGGCCCCCGTTTCAGCAAACGGTCGAGGCGTCCACCTTCCTGGGAGAACTTCCGGGTATAGGTCGACCCCACCAGCATATGTAAGGCCTGGGTAAGGCTCGCCTTGCCGTCTCGTTCCGGAATCGAATCTCGCATCGGCATTCCGTAAACGTCCAGGAACCTAGAGGGATAACTTAGGGGTAATTTTAACTGGATCGCCCGCGTTCCGGGTGGAGCCGCGCCCGTGAGGGGATCTTTTCCGGCAAAGACCTCCGGCACTCCCGCTACTTGCGAGATTGCATCCAAGAGCACTTCTGCCTCCAGCGGTCGAGGCAGCGCATGGGAGTAATTGATCAGGTCGTCTCGATTCGTTGCATTCGACCTGTTGGAAAGCTGATAAGTTCGCGACCCGACAATCCGCCGGATCAGATGCTTCAGATCATAACCGTGCTCCTGGAAGTCTCGGGAGAGCGCTTGCAATAACTCGGGATGAGTTGGCGGATTGCCCAGGCGAAAATCGTCGACCGGATTAACAAAACCTCTGCCAAAGAAATGACCCCAGATCCGATTGACGGTGGCCTCGGCAAAGTAAGGATGGGAGGTCATCCACCTGGCTAACTCCAGGCGCAGGTTCTTGTTGGCCGCGTCCGGCAAGACCCAGCCATTGAGAAACCGAGGTACAGCCTCCTGCCGAGTGCGAGGCTGGATTGCCTTGACAAACTTCAAAGAGGTATTGCCCATGGCAGCGTAGTCCACTTCGGTGCCATTGACATCGTCGAAGAGCACCCCCGGCATGCCCCACTCAGTGTTGGTCGATCGACTAAAGAAAGCCGCTATGCCCCAAAATTGATCCTGAGTCCAGTGGTCGTAGGGATGGTCGTGACACTGGGCGCAATCCATTCGCCGTCCCATAAAGAGGCGAAACTTTTCCGAGACCTGTCGCTCCAAGGGAACGGGTTTACCGTCGTCGATCAAGTAAATGCGGGAAGGTCCATCGAAACCTTCAGCAGCGATACTTTCCCGAGCCATTTGATCATAGGGCTTATTCTGAGCAATGCTCTGCCGTACCCACTCCCAATAGAGACCCAACCAACCACCCGAGCCCTTCACTCTGAAGAGATCTGAAAAATAGAAGGTCCAATACTCGCTGTATTCGGGAGAATTTAAGAGAATGTCGATCAGCTTCTCCCGCTTCTGCGGATCCCGGCTGGCCGCAAATTCCTTTACCCGATCCGGTGGCGGTAAGGTCCCGGTGATATCCAGACACACCCGCCGCAGGAATTCCTCATCTTTTGAGAGCTCAGAAGGAATGATGTGAAACCTCTGCAGCTTTCCAAAGATGTGTTCATCAATGAAGTTGTGGCGTGCCACCTTGGGATAGCTCAAGATCGGCTTATCGACCACACCGATGCGGATATCGGTTACCTGTCCTACCGAACGAATCATGATGGCCGCCTCGCCTGGCCGTGCTGCTTCCAACAACCCTTCTGAACTGACTTTTACCGCTTCCGGGTTCAAGGATTCATAGCGTACCTGATCGGTAATATCTTCTCGGCGACCGTTCGAAAGGTGCGCCGTCACCAAGAGTTGATGCTTCCCTTTCAGATTCAGGACCGTTTCCCGGGGAAACACTTCTATGCGCTCTACTCGGATAGGGTTCTTTTCCTTGTCTTCCCCGTAGGGGGTGCCCTGCTTCACCCAGTTCAGAATCCTCCGGTAGTCCACAGAATCCGACTTAAACCGCTCTCCTCCCCCGTGTGGCACTGTAAAGGTGGGCTTTAACAGCAACAAACTCTGTTCCGGCGTCTTCAGATTGACCCGCGGATTCTTGGGTCCAAGCGGTTCAATACTGCGAACCTGATACGTTCCCCCTTCGACAATCCACCGATAGTCCTCACGTGGAAGAAGTCCGTCCAGCGACAGCTTGAATCCCCCCATCCCTTTGACTCCGCCATGACATCCACTGCTATTGCAGCCGCGCCTGGCAAAGATTCCTTCAATGTCCCGCGCAAAACTGAAGGCTCTTTCTTGTCGCGTCTCTGCAGTTCGAACGGTGGCTTTGGCGGCGTGCCCAGCGAGTTCCGCCTTCAGGACAGCTTTCCCTTCGGCCAGCGCCATCACCCGTCCGACTGCCTCGACCCTGGCCACCCGCGGATCCGAGATGGAAAACTGGCTTGGCGATGTCACATCTCGCTCGAGGCCATCTGCATATTTTCCCAGTACAACGAAGTGTTGCGAAGCTTTGGCTCCCCACAGCTTCACTTCTTCTGGCACCAGGCGCAGCGATAATAAGTGGGCCGCTTCTTCTCCGCTAGTCACGGAAGCCTTCGTTTCTGGAGTGCCCACTGACGAAGACTTTTCTTTGCTAGTTGCCTGAATAGCCGACGGCGGATTGGCGAGTGACTTCTCGGGCTCCACACTGGCCTGGGGCGCAGAGTAGA
>VFZK01000263.1 GCA_016871215.1 Acidimicrobiia bacterium
AGCCTCCTGGATGGATTGGGTCCTTCTTGCTGAATCCCAATTCTATCTAACTCAGGCGGCTTGGCCTACTCCTGTCTTCTTACTTCACTCCAAGCTCCTCTAAGAAACTTGTTTTGGACAAGAGTGGTGTGTGACACTAAAAGCGCTTGAGGGTCACGCGCCTGTCTCCGTGGAAACATACAAACTCCACACAGGCGCTACAAGCCCGTGCTAGGAGAGCACGCCAGTGCTTCACTAAAGCGGGCCCGCCGATGGACCCGAGCCCCATTCGCGGGGTTGGCCGTGGTTGACGAGTGCCGAGTATGCTAGAAGCTGTTGGCGCAATCGATTGGTTTCCAATCCAGCTTTCGTTTCAAGTCTCGGTGCTCGCCACCGCCGTAGCCCTGATATTCGGTGTGATCCTTGGCTGGGTGCTGGCCCGGCTTCAATTTTGGGGAAAAGAATCGCTGGACGCTGCCATCACCTTGCCATTGGTGCTGCCTCCCACCGTGCTGGGTTACTATCTGCTGGTTCTTCTTGGGCAACGGAGTTTCCTGGGCCGGGTCCACGAGTGGTTCTGGGGTTCGCCACTAACGTTTACCCCAGCGGCAGCGGTCGTGGCGGCTACAATTCACGCGCTGCCACTCATGGTCAAGTCGGTTAGAGCGGCGTTCGAGGCCTTGGATCCACGCATCGAAGATGCCGCTCGAACCCTCGGCGCATCCGAACTGCGGGTGTTTTTGACCGTGACCCTGCCGCTGTCCCGCCGCTCGATTCAAGCGGCGACTGCCCTGGCCTTCGCCCGAGCGCTGGGCGATTTCGGTGTGACTCTGATGATTGCAGGCAACATCCCGGGCAAGACGCAAACCGCTGCGGTAGCCATCTACGACGCAGTCCAGGCGGGGCGCGAGCGGGACGCTGTGGCGCTCGTGCTGATCGTCTCTGCTCTGGCGCTGATCTTCCTCTATACGACAAACAAACTGAGTCCCCCGCGGACCTGAAATCAAACGAGGCGGAGCCAATGGAGTTGCTGGGGTTTGCCGCATGCCTGCTGACGAAGTTCACGGCCTACAGTGGCTGGTGTTACCTCGGGCTGGCCTGGTTCGATCCCACGCGCAGCCGAAAGCAACCGGCAGCTTGTTCTATGGTTTGGTGCGGCTCCTCATGGGCATTGTTTTCGGATTGGGGATCTTCTTTGCGGCTTTGAGACTGAACAACACCGTCAAAAACTCGCTCCTCACCTATTTTGTCGTGTACGTTCCAGTGCGCGTGATCGAGTGGTCGCTCATGCTGTGGATTTTGCGGCGCGAAGGGACTTTTTCCCGATACCTGCTCTGGGTTGGCGGAGGCGTGATTCTCTCTTGCCTTGCCGATATTCCGTTGGGAGTGATGGAGGGAGGCGTGGTTCCGGTTGGCAGGCCCTTCTGCTAGCGGGGCCGGAGTGCTGCCTTTTCTCGACGCAAGATGGTGTTTTCCGCAGTGTTGCCATGCTAGACGTCCGGCTGCAAAAGACTCTCGAATCGACCTCTCATGCACCATTCAAACTGGACGTTCGATTCGAGACAGGTCCTGGAATCCTGATCCTGTTTGGTTCTTCGGGAGCGGGAAAATCGGTCACCCTGCAGTCGATCGCGGGACTGCAAACACCAGACCAGGGGTGCATTCGTGCCGGTGGAGAGGTGCTTTTCGACAGTTCCCGGCAGGTGAACCTTCCGGTTCGGCAACGCCGCTTGGGTTACGTGTTTCAGAACCTGGCGTTGTTCCCTCATCTCAACGCCCGCCAGAACGTGGCTTATGGCCTGGCTCAGCTCGACGGAGCGGAGCGTGGGCGGCGAGTCGATGGAATCCTGGCGAAGCTGCAGATTGCCCATCTGGCCACCCGCACTCCACAAACCTTGTCGGGCGGCGAGCAACAGCGCGTGGCCTTGGCACGTGCGCTGGTGACGCAGCCTAGAATGTTGCTGCTCGACGAGCCGCTGTCGGCTCTCGACCTGCCGATCAAGCACTCCATCGTTGCAGACTTGCAGCGTATTAACCAGGAGTTGAGAATCCCGATTCTCTACGTCACCCATGACCGTTCAGAGGCCCTGTCGCTGGGCGAGCGCCTCCTGCTGCTGGAGGCAGGCCGCATTGTCGCCGACGGCAAGCCGCTCGATGTCTTGGGCCAGCCATCCCGAGAGACCGTCGCTAATCTAACCGGTGTCGAGAATTTGTTCGATGTCAGCGTCGCCTCCCGAAACCCGGAGCGTGGCACCTTAACGTGCGATGCCGGTGGCTGCAACCTGGAGATTCCTTATGGCGATTGGCCGGCCGGCAAACAGCTGCGCATCGGGCTTCGAAGCGGCGACATCCTTATAGCGGTTGCTGCCCCACAGGGGCTGAGCGCACAGAACATTTTGCCTGGCCGGGTCCAACGGATCGATGCTGCAGATTATGAAGTCAGCGTGCAAGTGCTCTGCGGCGTGACCTTCAACGTGATGCTCACCAGGACCGCAGCCGACACGCTCAGTCTGAAAGTGGGCAGGGAAGTGTGGCTCATTTTCAAGGCGCATTCCTGCCATGTGCTTGGACCCTGAAAGAAAGCGCGCCAGGAAACATCGGCTTGGGTGAGGCGATGCGTTCTGTGGCGAGCCAACGGTTTGACTGACGGCTGGCGCAGGTGCAAGATGGCCTGACAAGGACAGCACTTCCATCGGCGCCTGTTTTGCGTTGCAGCGAAGCGCCCAGCCTGGCACAATCAGAGAAGCGAGGCTGCTGGAACTGTAGCTTCGAAGGGAGAAGACGATGTCGATCCGCCCAATCAAGCGCGTCAGCCTGTCTCAGCCTGTCATTGAAGGGGCTGGCGTGCATTTGCATCGAGCTTTTGGTTTTGGTAGTACCAGCGACTTTGACCCTTTCCTTTTGCTCGACGACTTCCGAAACGAGCGTCCGGATGACTATCTGGCGGGATTCCCGTGGCATCCACATCGGGGCATTGAGACCATTACTTACGTTCTGGCAGGAACGGTCAGCCACGGCGACAGCTTGGGCAACCAGGGGCGGATGGGCGCGGGAGATGTGCAATGGATGACGGCTGGCCGAGGGATTCTCCACCAGGAGATGCCGCAGGGAGATGCGCAAGGACGGATGCACGGATTCCAGCTCTGGGCGAACCTGCCCGCTTCGCTGAAGATGACGGCGCCGCGCTACCAGGATGTGTCTTCCCGCGATATCCCAACGGTGACCGATGACGACGGAACCAGCGCTCACATAATTTGCGGCCAATTCTGGGGGCAAAGAGGTCCGGTCGAAGGCATTGCCGCCGATCCTCGATATCTGGACATTGCAGTGCCTCCCGGAAAACGGAAAACGCTCCCGGTGGAAGTGACAAACCAGGCCTTTGCCTATGTGTTCGAAGGTGCAGGCAGTTTTCGCAATGCTTCTGGCCTGAAACCTGTTCAGACAGATGTGATCGTGCCCGGCGGAGGGAGCCAGGTTGATGACGTTGGGAACCGCTCGTTGGTGCTGTTCGACCGTGGGGACGAAGTTGTGGTTCAGGCTGGGGAAGCTGGAATCCGATTCCTGCTGGTTTCTGGACGGCCGTTGCAAGAGCCGGTAGCTTGGCGAGGCCCGATCGTCATGAATACCGCGGACCAACTGCAGCAAGCGTTTGCCGAGCTGCGCGACGGTACGTTCATCCGAGATCGCTGAAACGGGTCCTCTGCTGCGCAATTCATCGTTGCGCCGCGCAGACGTTCGTAGCTGCTCCACGACCTTGGCGTCGCAGCCTTTTGAGAACGGTTGCCTGGCTCACTAAACCGGGCACCTGAAGTCTTGGCGCGTTTCGACAGGACAATCCTCCAGCTGCGGCTGAGGTTCTTGCGCTACCAATCGGCATGGGCAGGATGTCCATGCCACCTGCCACGAGTTTGCAGGTGTGAAGCTGTCGCTCCCGCGCAAGGTCGTCACCCCGGCGCGGATAGCAAGCCGGGGCGGGAGCCCAGGGGCGGTTGAGACTGTTCCTCGAGTACGGGCACCGGCAGGAAGCCTGGATTCCCAGGCAGCGTATTCTCAGAGCCCAGAACTTGGCGAACCATGGCGACCGATTCCGCAGGCGTCACGGGCCTTTGAGGCAGGGAAGAGAGGAAGTCAGCAATTCGATCGACGAGCTGATACCCCAGACGCCGGAACTCTTCAGGCGACATTTCGAGAGGGGTCTTGCGGTTTCTCAGGTCCCGGATGTTCTCATCGTTCTCCATGTTGTAAGGAAAGTTTTGTGTTGCCACCCGGTGCAGTTGTTCAAGCTGTCAGGTTCGATCGCCCGAATGGACTCTGCGGAATCGTTCAACAGAAGAGCCCATGGACGCGCATTGACTAGCCCAGCCCATCGAAGAGATCGGTCTCCCGGTTTCGGCCGCCGGTCACCAGGCTGAAAACACGATAGAACTCCTGCATGCAGACCGGCGACTGCGTCGAGGTTTGCGGCTC
The DNA here is from genome assembly GCA_016871215.1 of Acidimicrobiia bacterium. Lineage (GTDB taxonomy): Bacteria > Acidobacteriota > Terriglobia > Versatilivoradales > Versatilivoraceae > VFZK01. The sequence goes on from VFZK01000263.1 coordinate 4,447, forward strand.
ACGGGTGAGCGCTCAGCAGACCATCGTTCGACCGTTGTATTCCCATGACTCGAGGAGGCCAGATGACGCACCGTTACGGTCCCAAGTGCCTGCTACCGATTGCTGCGATCGTCGTCTCCCTGTTCAGCTGGCGAGAGTTCTCCCCGCAATCGAACAATGTCAAAGTTTGGACCAACACGAGCTTTCTCGATTTTGTCGAAGGGCAGGCGGCAGACGGGGGCACCAACACTTATGTTTCGGCTGACGGCAGCGTCCGTCTGATCAGCCTGCACGATCTGAACGCCGATGGAAACCTCGACGTCGTTTTTCCCAGCACCCACGACAACGACGAAGCTGTCGATCTGTTCATCTACTGGGGGAAAAACGGGCTGAACCGTTCGCAGCGCTCCGAGTTGCCTGCGGAAGGGGCCAAGGCAGTGGAGATCTCCGACTTGAATCGAGACGGCTATGCCGACCTCGTTGTGGCAAACAACTTCAACGGCACACGCACCGACCTGAATTCGTACATCTATTGGGGAAGCGATCGCGGCCTGAGCGCCACAAAGCGAACGGAGCTGCCGACTCAAGGAGCCGAAGCGATTGCGATCGGCGATCTGAACGGCGATGGGCATGCCGAGATCGTCTTTGCCAACAGCGGCCTCAGCTACCACGTCGCTGAAGACAAGTTCAACCAGTCGTTTGTTTATTGGGGATCGTCGCAGGGGTACTCTCCGAACCGGCATTTGAGCCTTAAGACCATCAATGCCCGAGATGTGAAGATCGCCGACTTGAATGCCGACGGCCGGCTCGACCTGGTTTTTGCGAACGAAGGCAACAGCGCGGCGGACGGTGGACTGACAATCTATTGGGGACAAGCGCAAGACAGCTTCTCGTCGGAAAACTCGTTGCGGCTGCCGGGAGAGTTCAGCTCGGGACTGAGCGTGGCTGACTTCAATGGAGATGGCTGGCTCGATATCGCACTAGCGAATGCGTTTCGCCTGAAAGGGCGTGAGCTGGGCATCTACAACATCGTCGACACCGTCGCCATTCCCTCTTTTGTGTATTGGGGATCTCAACAAGGCTTCGCAGCCCATAAGCGTACCGAGTTGCCAACCGTCGGCGCCACCGGTGTCGCTTCCGGCGATCTCAACCAGGATAGTCTGCCAGACTTGGTGTTTGCCAACAGCAGCGGCGGCGCATCCTACGCGTATTGGTCTTCGCGGGATGGCTTCCAGGCGAACCGACGCGCGGCCTTGCCAACTCTAGGCGCGTCGCGCTGTGCTATCGCGGACCTCAATCGTGATGGACTTTCGGATTTGGTGTTCAGTCATCGCAGTGGTTCAGGATCTCATGATACGGTTTCCTATGTTTATTGGGGAGACCCGAAGGGCTTGCAAGCGTCGCGGCGCCTGGAACTGCCCACGCTTGGAGCTACCGGAATCGCTGCCGGCGACCTGGATCGTGATGGAAGCATCGAGCTGGTGTTCGCCAACAAAGAAGATGGAACGGCCGGAAAGCCTACAGACACTTACATCTATTGGGGAGATGCTGAAGGTCGGTTCGACCCGGCGCGTCGGCTGGCATTGCGGACTCGAGGGCCCAACGCCTTCGCCGCTGCGGACCTCAATGCCGATGGCTTTCCGGACCTTTACATCCCGGAGGATGAGTCGACCGTGTACTGGGGAAGCGGAAACGCAGAGCCCTTTGCGAGCACGCGAAAGAGCCTGGTCTCAGCCAAGCAGGCCATGTCAGGGCAGGCTGCTGACTTCAATCGCGATGGCTACCTGGATTTGTCTCTCAGCGAATGGGCGCCAGGCGAAATCGGCGCAGGCCTTTATTGGGGCGGGCCGTCCGGGTTTTCGGCTTCCAACCGATTTGTATTTCAGATTGGCAGCGTGCGCTTTCATGCCGTGGCCGATCTGAACCGGGACGGGTGGTCTGACGTCATCTTTCCGACAACTGCCGACGAGGTGGTGATTTTCTGGAACAGCGCGGGTGGCTTCGACAATACGAGGCGCCAGTCGCTGCCTTGCGCCGCGGCCGTGTCTGTGGAGGTGGCGGACCTGAACAGAGATGGTTACCTCGAACTTCTGGTCGCGAACCTCTGGGACAAGAACCCACCTCCGGGAAAACCTCGCTCGTTTGGCGGATCGCCTGAAGCCGACACGTTCATTTACTGGGGAAGCCGCGAAGGTTACTCCGCTTCGCGCCGCCAAGTCCTTCCTTCGGTCGGAAACGAGGATATCGCCGCAGCCGACCTCAACGGCGACGGCTGGTTGGACCTCGTCCTGACCAGTTACCACGCAGGCTCGACGCGCAACCATCCGTCTTATATCTACTGGAACGGGCCACAGGGCTTCGATAGCCGCAAGGTCACCCTGTTGCCGACCCATTCAGCCTCGGGAGCCATGATCGCCGACTTCAACCGTGATGGACAGAAGGACATCCTTTTCACCTGCCACTCGTTCGAAGGAAACCATCGCAACGATTCCTTTCTCTACTGGGGAAGTGCTGCGGGCTTTTCGCCAGACCGAAGGAGCCTATTGCCTGGTTTAGGCCCCCATCTGATGAATGCGGCCGACATCGGCAATATCTACGATCGGACGGAACGTTATGACTACGTCTCGGCTCCCTTTCGGATTGGATCGGAAGCGCGTCTACAGCGGCTGCTCTGGCAGGCTGAAACGCTGTTCCGGACGAAGGTCGAGTTTCAGCTTCGACGCGCCGCAAGTCGCGAGGCGCTCGAAGCAAGCCACTGGCAAGGACCTGCTGGCGAAAGGACTCACTACACGGTCTCCGGATCGGACTTGAGCGCCTTCCAGGGTAGCGGAGCGTGGGTGCAATACAAGGCGACTCTCGTCAGTCCTGATTCGGCTAACACGCCCGTGCTGCAAGCGGTGTCGGTGGAGTACCGGTAGAGCCGATCCGGAACAAAATACACCGTTTCATCACATGCAGTAATGCCGCTAGTCGGCCAGCTCGCCAAGCGACATTCCGCGCACGTTCTGCGTGGACCGTCAGGCAGCCGACTACCGTTTGAGCGGCCGCGTCGTTATCGGTATACTGTGACTTGAACAGACGAATTTGTGACGAGCTTCCTCCTTATCGGCAAAGGCCCGCGCTCGCGACGCGTGCATTGTTTGCGTCAGCCACGCCCGGCCTTCGAGCAGTTCATATGCGTCTACACTAGTGTCCAACTATAAGTTGAATAGGTTCAGTTGTTTGCTCATAGGCCGCTGAGCAGGTGCGGGCTCAATCTCTGAAAGTACCTGTAAAATCAG
>VFZK01000264.1 GCA_016871215.1 Acidimicrobiia bacterium
ACCGATCGTACTTTTCCCGTATCAACCGCTGTCTTTCTGCTCGCACTTTTTGATACAACCTTCGATCTTTTTTCCCGCCTTTCCAAATCGCTTCCTTCATACGCTGGGTTACCTTTACTCCACAATTTCCCAGCATTTATCGCGCGACCGACGGTCATTTGTTCAGCACTTTTTTTGTGGTGCAGGTTATTTATTTAGGTCTCCTGAGAACGCTTCCGAACCGGTTTGCATCACCATCGCAGCCAAACGAGCTTGTCCTATACCCGTATGAGCTCGCAGCCTACGACACTCTTAGGCTGACGGCTCCTTCCAGGCGCACGTAGTTCGCTTTACGTTTGCAGGGAATGAACCCTTCGAGTCGGCTGGAGTTCCGCAACAGCTCCTCGGTGGCTCGGTGGTGTGCGCCGGCCGGGCTAATGACGTTTTCTTCAATCATGATGCTGCCGAGATCGTTAGCTCCGCAGTGCAAGCCTTGGCGGCCGACATCGATTCCTTGGGTTAACCACGAGACCTGAATGTTTGGAACATTGTCAAGGTACAGCCGTGCAATGCCGAGCCAGCGCAGATACTCTTCCGCCGACCGGCGGTCTGGAATCTTTCGCCCAATCTTGGTGTTGTCGGGCTGTAGCGTCCACGGGATAAACGCGACGAATCCATTGGTCTTCTGCTGAAGTCGATACAAGCGATCCAAATGCTCGACGCGATTTTCAACGGTTTCCCCCAGTCCGAACATCATCGTTGCAGTCGTTGGCAACCCAAGCCGATGAGCGGTTTCCATGACTTCGAGCCATTGCTCGGTGTTGCACTTCGTCGTCGTCCTCTTTCGGACTTCGTCCACGAGAATCTCGCCGCCACCGCCGGGGATCGAGTCCAGGCCAGCCTTCTGGAGACGCCGTAATACCGCTTCGGTGCTCATTCCAAACAATCGGGTGAAGGCATAGATTTCCGGGGGCGAGAAGCAGTGAAGGTGGATGGAGTAGCGTCGCTTCAGCTCGCTCAGCAGCTCCTCGTACCATTCCAGCGGCAAATCGGGATGCAGGCCTCCCTGCATCAAAACGCCGCTACCTCCCAGCTCGATGGTTTCTTCCACCTTCTTGAAAATGTCTTCGAAACTCAGGACGTAGCCTTCGGGGGAACCGGGCTTCCGGTAAAACGCGCAAAAAGTGCAGACGGCCGTACAGATATTGCTGTAGTTAATATTGCGATCGACAACGTAAGTGACAATGTTGTCCGGGTGCAGACGCTGGCGCAGCGCGTCTGCTGGCTGGCGAATGGCTTCGAGCGGAGCCTCTTCGACGAACTGCAGCCACTCCTGACGGGTGAGGCGTTCGCCTCGCGCGATTTTCCGAGACAGTTCAACGATTGACATTCGAATCCAGTGGCGAGTGACATTCCGACTCGCCATTCCTGCGAAAGCCGGAACCCAAGTTGGATTGACTCCGGCTGGCGCTCAAGCGGCTACCGCCAGAGCGGCTTGGAGCTTGCGGAACCCTGCTACTTCCGTTCCTCCAACAGAACCTGGAGTGTTGTCCTTTCCTGGCCGCGCAGGACGACCACGGCAACGACTTCCCCGGGTTTGCGGTCGCCCAGGACATAGGTGTAGTCATAGACATTCTTGATCTGCTTGCCAGCACATTCGACGATGATGTCTCCGCTTTTCATGCCGGCTTTGGCGGCCGGACTTCCTTCACGCACACCGGAGAGTTTCACTCCCTGAACTTCCTCGCCGTAGTCCGGAATCGTGCCGAGATAAACTCGAAACTCGCCGCGCCCGCGCGGCGCACCCGAATCTTTCGCTTTGCTGAACTGAGGGCGAGGTTCCTGCTGGCTGAGAGTTTTTGCGGTCTCCAAGACCAGATCGAGCACTTGGCGAGTGCCAGCGAGGTTGATCTTTTCGGGGTCGTCACTGGGGCGATGATAGTCCGGATGGACGCCCGTGAAGAAGAACAGAACCGGAACATCTTTAGCATAGAAACTCGAATGGTCGCTGGGTCCGTAGCCATCATCCTGGAACTTGAGCTCCAATCCTTCCGGCTTGAGGCGAGGCAGCAGGTCTTTCCAGAGCGGCGAGCTGCCCGAGCCGCCCACGATCACACGGCTGTCTTTCAGCCGTCCGATCATGTCCATGTTGATCATGGCGACGGTTTTGTCGAGCGGTACGAGAGGCGCCGAAACGTAATGTTTCGAGCCAAGCAGCCCTGCCTCTTCCGCAGAGAAAGCGGCGAACACCACACTGCGAGACAGCCTAGCCTGCCCACTCGCCAGCACGCGGGCCAGTTCGAGCACCCCTGCTGTGCCGGAGGCATTGTCGTCGGCCCCGTTGTGAACTTGCGGCGTGCGCCCTTCGGCGAGCGACCCCATTTCGCCCAGGCCGATGTGGTCGTAGTGGGCGCCGATCACGATGGCTTCGCTCTTCAGGTTGGGATCGTGTCCCTGGAGGACGCCAACCACGTTGGCGGTGGCTCGGACCACCTTGCGCAACTCGCCGTGAAAAGCGATCTGAATCGAAGGCAGGTCGCGCACCACAGGCTTCTTCGATTGAGCAATCTCTTTTTTCACGGCATCCAGGTCCAGCCCATGCAGTCTGAACCGCTCCCGCGCTTTGGGCAGGCTGATGGAAAGAGCGGCGATTCCCGAGTCCGCGAAGTCAGCGTCGTAACGCAGCTTGGAAAGGGTGCTCTTCGAAAACTGCTCTTCATCGTCGATGAAGACAATAGCTCGGGCGCCTTTCTCACGAGCCGTTAGGGCCTTGTAGCGCAGCGCGTGGTAGCGTTGAAACTGGCCGTGCGGATTGTTTCCCTCGGGACCGTAACGGAGCACAAAGACAAACTGGTCCTTGACGTTCAAGTTCTGGTAGTCGTCGTACTTCAAGCCCGCCGCCGAAATTCCATGGCCCGCGAAGACGGCCGTGCCTTCAAAGTCTCCGGACAGCGAAAAAGAGACGGGCATGAAGTCCTGTTTCAACTCGAGTGGCTCGTTGGCTACCGTGAGCCGATTGGTGGCTCCGAGCTCGATGCCAGCAATAAAAGTAAAGGGTTGCAGGCTCGATGGCGTGGGGCCTCCGGCAGACAAACCGTATCTCTGAAACTCCCGAGCGATGTAAGCGGCCGCCTTTTCGGCTCCGGCGGTTCCAGCCAAACGCCCGGCAAGCTCGTCGGAGGCTAGGTAATGGATATGGCGGGTCAGTGCTTCCGAAGAAATGGCCGATTTCCCGCCGCCGTTTCCGGCGCGTTTCGCCCGAATCACGGCGACCGCCAGCCAGGTGCCGGCCAGCGCCAAAGCAGCGATCAGAAGAATTCGCTTTGCAAAAGATTGACGCATCGACGATCCGTGGGACAGTGCTTGAGCTGTCGAGAAACCAAACAGTCGTTTGAGGAAATGCACCCTCTCAACTGAAGTGCGCTCCCTGCAGGCGGCGTGGCTGCGTCACAGCCTCCGCAAATGAAAGCCGCCGTCGACGTTAAAGACCTCTCCGGTCGAGAACGGGAAGAACCCTTGCACGATCGCGGCGACCGCTTTGCCGACATCCTCGGGGGTTCCCCAGCGCGGAATGGGCGTCAGTCCACCCGCAATCAAATGGTCGTATTTCTCCTGGACGCCGGCGGTCATGTCGGTCTGAATGATGCCAGGCCGAATCTCGAAAACCGGAATTCCAAACTCAGCCAAGCGGTGTGCGTAGAGCTGGGTCATCATCGAAACCCCGGCTTTCGCCATGCAGTACTCGGCGCGATTGATCGAGGACGCGTAGGCAGACACAGAAGAAATGTTCACGATCGCAGGACAATAGTCGATCACCGTCTGGCGCAGCTTAACCATCCAGCGCGCCAGTCGCTGGGTGAGGAAAAACGGGCCACGCAGGTTGATCCTCATCAGCCGGTCAAAGCTCTCTTCGCTGGCAGCCAGCAGGTCTTCGCGGACTTTGGGAGCAACACCAGCATTGTTCACAAGAACATCCAGCCGGCCAAACTTCTCGGCAAGTGCTTCCATCACGCGCGGATGATCTGCCGTGTGCCCGATGTCGGCTTGCAATAGCTCGGCGCGTACCCCGAAGCGCGCCGCTTCCTTTTGTACCTGCGCCGCAGCATCGTGTTGGCTGGCGAAGTTGATCATCACGTCCAGCCCGTTCTGCGCTAAGGCCAGAGCGATGGCTTTGCCAATGCCGCGGCTGGCGCCGGTGACTAGAGCGACGCGGTTAGAGCTCACGTAAGGTCCTGCCGTTGAAGAGGCGCACGCTCGCCAGTGAGCCAAGTTGTCTGCAGTCGCGAGGAGTGAGCCATTGAATCGCCTTGCCGCGCCTGGGAACGGACGCGCACGTGACAGGCCAGGGTCCCGTCAGAGTCGTGAGCCCTCCCTTACGGTCGGGCTACTGAATGGCCGCGTGGACCAAATCAGTCGCCCGCGCGTTAGCAAGGGCTCGACCTCGACTCAAGGACTTCCGAGACTTTGACGGGATCCTGCGTTACAGGCCCGCTAAACGCACCATTTTCCACGCTTTCTTACCGTCAGGCAAAAAGAAAAAGACTTCCAACCCGGGGTACAGGGGAAGCAACGCTTTTCCCTTCTCGACACCTTGAACGTAAAAAGCATTGTCGAGCGCATCGCCGTCGGTGCCCGTTTGAGAAAGGACAGCCACGCTCAACATGTTCTCGACAGGCCTTCCAGTACGCGGGTCCAGGATGTGCGAGTAAGTGATGCCGCGCACTTTGAAGAACTTCTCATAGTTGCCAGAGACCGACAGGCACTGGTCTTTGAGTATTACCTGAGCGGCACTCTTCTTCGGGTCGCGGGGCGCGAGCGGATCCTGCACCTTGACATTCCATCCCGGGCTGTCCGGCGGAGCCCCAAGACCGCAGAGCGTGCTGCCTCCGGCGTTCACAAAAGCGCGTTCGATACGCTGCTCCTTGAACAGCTCCACGACGCGATCGACGGCGTATCCTTTGGCGATTCCGCCCAAGTCCAGCTCCATGCCGGAACGCCCAAACTGAACGGTCCGCTGAGCCGAATTCAGACGCAGGTGCCGGTAGCCCACGCGCCGGAGCACGTTCCATAGCTCAAAGAACCAAGGGATGCGTCCTTCTCCGCGAAAGAATCCCCAAGCCTTCATCAAGGGACCCACCGTGATGTCGAAGGCGCCCTCAGACTGCTGGCTGTAGCGAACGCAACGTTCCAAAAAACGGAAGAGTTCCGGCTCGACCAGAACCGGGCGATCCGCGGCCTCACGGTTGATACGCGACAAAGGGCTCTCCGGTCTGTAATGGCTCATCAGAGCGTCGATGCGATCCACTTCGTCTAACGCTGCCTCGGCAATCAGCGGAAGCTGCTTGGGGTCGGTTCCATAGACAACCACCGTGTAAGTACATGCCATGGAAATGCGGCTGTCTTCGAATCGGTGCAGTTGCGGGTGGCTTGTCTCGATCTTCCGCGAGGGAGAGCCCGCAAGACTTGCGGACAAGGCCAGAACGAGGAGGAACAGTCGGTGGACAACGAATGGGTGTTTCAATCGGATGGCGGGAGCACTCAGGGGCAGGTGTGCTTTCGGACTTGCGATCCGCAAATACCGCGCGAGCCAAGCTGCAGATATCGTCACGGCGCCTGATGCAAACGATCGAGCTACACCACAATGGCGAAGCCAGATGCCGCAACGTAACAGGAAGCCAGCCGTCAAATCTTCCTGCTAATCTGCGTCAACGGAGGCGCAGCGGTCTCCTTGGGCCAGAATACCCGCTGGTTTGTTTCCATGGCCCGGTTGGCATAGATCACGGCGCGGGAATCGGCTGCGCCGATGTGCACGTCTGCCAGGGGCTTTTTGCCTTCGCGGATGCAGGCGAAGAAAGCCTCCTCCTCCACGGTCAGCGCGTCACGTTCCTTATCCATCTCCATGACGCCCATGTCGATCAGCCATTTCTTCGCAAAATCCATTTCCTTGGCGACGAAGCCAAGGTTTTGCTTGGGAACTTCGGGAAAGATTGGAACTCCCCGCCGGGCACCGCGATTAGCGATCGTTGCGCCTGCCCACCAATTCTGTTCCTTGGTGTCGGCTGTTCTGACCTTGTTGGTTGGGGCATCCTTCGGTTTGTTCTCGCGGAACAACATGGCCCTGGCGCTGTTGTTGCCCAAAGTGATCTCGATGGTCCCTTCGTCGCCCATGATCACTTCCGAGAAATCCAGGTGTGCATTGTTACAGATGGAGGTAAAAACAAACTTCTGGCCTTCTGGATACTCGAAGATCACCGAGACGTTGTCGAAAATGTTTCTTCCGTCCTTCCAATAGTCGAGACCACCGACGCCCACCACTGAAACGGGTTCTGACTGGAAGGCCCAGTCGGCCACATCCACCTGGTGAGAACCCAACTCGGCCATGAGTCCGCCTGAATACTCGCGATAGACGCGCCAGTTCAGCAGGCGCTCGAATTTGGGATCTGGAACGGGAATCTTCCAGCTACCGTTGCGGTGCCATTGCGCGCGGATATACTGAACTTTGCCGAGAGCGCCGCTGCGGATCATCTGTATCGCCACTTGGTAAATGGTGCTGTAACGCCGCTGCAAGCCCACTTGAAGCACCTGATTGGGCCGGGCATTCGCGGCAGCCAACACTTTCGGGATTTCTTCTTCCGTCTTTGCCATCACCTTCTCGACGAAGACATGTTTGCCCGCACTTAACGCGTCCAACAGCATCGGAACGTGCAGGTGGTACGGGGTTACGATAAAGACGGCCTCGATGTCCTTGCGATCGAGCAAGCGGCGATAGTCGTCAGAAATCGTCTCTGGATTGCTTCCGATCGTTTCGACGCCTTTCTTCAGGTTTGGCGGATAGATATCGCAAATGGCTGCGCAACGACCGCTCGTGATGGTAGCCAAGTGTTTCAGATGGTTGGAGCCCTGGCGGCCAGAACCGATCAACCCGTAGGTCACAGGATTCCTTAGACCCTGAGCGCTGACGATTGCGGGAGCACCCGCAAGGGCAGTGCTGGCGGTGACAACTGCCGACGACTTCAGAAAAGCGCGGCGTCCTATCGGCTGGGGTGTCTGACGGGTTGGCATGGTGTCTGCTCTTGAGTTGCAGAATCGATTCATCGTGTCGACAACTAGAATCTAGCACAGGGCTCGGTGCGACGCTACCTGGAACGGAATGGCATGCCATGACTCGCGAAAGCGGCGGCAAGTTATTCATTCCTGCCCTGAGACGAAGCTGTGAAAAAATTATTAAAAAAAAGTCTTGACTAGCGATATCGCTATGATATACTGTCTCCCTCCTGGAATTCCTACCGGAGGAGACCGTCATGGGCCACCAGTCCAAAGTGCAGGTGATCGAACGCGGAGGCATCCAGCGCCAGTTCTACTTGATTTGTCCGGCCCCGTTGGCTCAAGCCTTGGAGATGGAAAAGGGCGAGACCATCGAGTGGATCGTCGAAGATAAGTGGACCCTGACGGTGAAACGGCTGACGGCCCGCGCGGCGAAGTCGAAACCGGGAGGGGCGCATGGACAACGCTAGCCCCTCGGCGCCGGGCGCCCCAGCGAGTGGAGTCGTCGAGCCGGCAAAGCCGCGCTTGAAAGCGATTGACCGTCGGCAGATGCGTTTGCATCCGGTCGAAGTGGAGCGGCTGGTGGAGCCCGATCACGCGGTGCGGGCGATCTGGGAGTTGGTGGGTCGGAGAGACCTGTCTGGGTTTTAGGCCCCCA
>VFZK01000265.1 GCA_016871215.1 Acidimicrobiia bacterium
AGAATCTCGCCAAGAAGCCGTCGCTTATCGGCTACTCTGGCATTATCGGTCGTGCCGAGAATCGAGCTATGCTGAAGCACCTGGGCATCTGGATCCGCTCCCTGTCCGGAATTTCGCTCCAGGACTATCCATGTGTCGCGCTGGTTGACACGCAACCTCTGACCGGGAACAATTCGCTGCCCGCTGGAAGAATACCGCGCATCGTTTTCGATCACCATCCCTACCGGCCTGCCAGCCGAAGAGTGCTGTACCGCGAAATCAAGCCGAAATACAACGTTACCGCATCGATCATCACCGAATACCTCATTGCCTCGAACTTGGATTTCGATTCGAATCTGGCTACAGCGCTCTTCTACGCGATCAAGAGTGAAACCGAGGGACTGTCGCGCGAGGTGGGCAAGATCGAAGCGCGGCTGCGACATTTTTTGTATCCTCGGGTCGACCAGAAGCTGTTGTCCAACATCGAGAACGCCCGAGTCAGCCGGGAACATTTCAAGATCATCCACAGCGCCCTGGAACATTGCGTGATTCACGACGATGTCGTGATTGCCAATGTCGAGCAGGTCAGTAATCCCGATATCGTGGCCGAGGTTGCAGACCTGCTGATGAGGCTCGAGAAGATCGCCTGGGGATTCAGTTTCGGCGGCTACAACGGAGGCATCCTCGTTTCGGCACGAACGATCGATCGCACCAACGATGCCGGTTCGCTCATTCGAAAAGCCGTTGGCGATCTAGGCGTTGCCGGCGGCCACGAGATGATGGCGGGTGCGAAGATCAGCGTCAAAGAAAAGACGCCTGCTCAGAAAAAAGCGCTGGTTCGCAAACTGATCCGGCGCGTCCTGGAATTGACCGGGCGCGAGTCAAGCAAAGGCGAGAACCTCATTGACTAGCGAAACCGAAACCACGTCGACCGAGCCCAGCCAGCCGAAGGAACTCACGCCGCGCGCCATGCTGTTGAACGTTGGGCCTTCCCACCCAGCCATGCATGGTGTGATTCGGATCGTGACGCAGCTGGAAGGCGAGACGGTGGAGAAATGCGAGATCGAGATCGGTTACCTCCATCGCGGCTTCGAAAAAAGCTGCGAGCAAGGGGGGTACAATCAAGCGGTCCCCTACACCGACCGCTTGAATTACGTCTCCCCGCTCATCAACAACTTTGGCTATGTGATGGCAGTGGAGAAGCTGCTCGGTATTCAGGTGACCGAACGCTGCGAGTACATCCGCGTGATCATGGGCGAGATCTCACGTGTGACAGACCACCTCACCTGCGTGGCAGCGTCCGCCATGGAATTAGGCGCAATGACGGTCTTCCTCTACATGATCAAGGCGCGCGAATTCCTTTGGGAGCTTGTGGAGGATGTGACGGGTGCTCGGCTGACGATTTCCTACGGCCGGGTGGGCGGTGTGAGCGGTGACCTGCCCGACGGTTTCAAAGAGAAGGCGCTCGGCGTTTTCAAGGAAGTGCGGAAAGTCTTGGTGGAGGTGGACAAGCTTCTGACCCGGAATCGCATCTTTGTCGACCGCACCAAAGGCGTCGGTACGATAAGCCGGGCCGACGCCATCGGCTACGGATTCACCGGGCCTGTGGCACGGTCTGTCGGGATCGACTACGACGTCCGCCGGGACCAGCCCTACGGCGTTTACAACCGGTTGAAGTTCGAGGTGCCGTTAGGTACCCGCGGCGACAATCTCGATCGGTACTACGTCCGCATGCAGGAAATGGAGCAGAGCCTTCGCATTGCCGAACAAGCGCTGGCCACGCTTCCTGGCGGGGCCGTCAATGTGGATGCCAGTGGCAACGTCATTGAAGCCCGTGACATGGTGGACCGCGCCAAGATGGGACAGACGCGCGGTGTCAAGCAGACTTTGGTACAGCTATCGCCCAACCTCGAAGGCTTGCAGGATCCGCGCTACAAGCAGGTCGTGGCCTCCGACAAGCGCGCCGTGCTACCGGCCAAGAGCAATACCTACGGCAACATCGAGGGCTTGATGAATCACTTCATGCTGATCATGGAGGGCTATGGAATCCAGCCGCCCAAGGGCGAAGCCTATGCCTGTGTGGAAGGGGCAAACGGAGAGTTGGGATTCTACGTCGTCAGCGACGGAACGGGCCGGCCTTACCGGGTCCGCGTTCGCCCACCCTGCTTTGCTTTGATGGCCGGCGTGCACAGGATGCTGGAAGGCTTCATGATGGCCGATATCGTGCCAACGTTCGGCTCGATCAACATGATCGCGGGAGAACTTGACCGTTAGTTTGGACGGAGCTCGCTGTCTGCCAGTCCCGTTCCGCGGCAATCAAGCCTTTGGCTGCTTCCCAACTTCGACACGCTATGCCCGAACTCGCTCTTCTAACGCATGTGCAGCACCGAAACCTGATGACGGTCGAGGAGTACCGCCAGACGGGCGGCTATGAAGCGCTTCGAAAGGTGCTCCTCGAGATGAAGCCAGACCAGGTGATCGAAGAGGTCAAGAAGTCCGGTCTGCGCGGCCGCGGCGGCGCCGGGTTTCCGACGGGGATGAAGTGGAGCTTCATTCCCAAGAACAGCGAAAAGCCCAAGTACATGGTGGTGAACTCGGACGAGAGCGAGCCCGGTACTTGCAAGGATCGCGTCATCATCGAGAAGACCCCGTTCTTACTCCTCGAGGGAATCGCAATTTCCAGCTATGCCGTCGGATCGAGTACCTGCTACCTCTACATTCGGGGCGAATACTACGATCAGGCGATGATCCTGAAGCAAGCGATCGAGGATGCCTACCGCCACGGCTTCCTAGGCAAGAACATCTTGGGATCGGGCTACAACCTCGATGTCTACCTGCACCGGGGAGCCGGCGCCTACATCTGCGGGGAAGAGACCGGCTTGCTCGAATCGCTCGAAGGCAAAAAGGGCTGGCCTCGACTGAAGCCGCCATTTCCGGCAATCTCGGGGCTTTACGGCTGCCCAACTTGCGTCAATAACGTCGAAACTCTTGCAGCCGTTGTTTCCATCATCCAAAACGGCGGCGATTGGTATGCCGCGCTGGGCACTCCGAAGAATGGCGGCACGCGCCTCTTTTGCGTCAGTGGCCACGTGAAGAAGCCAGGCACCTACGAGCTGCCGATGGGCATACCGCTGCGATCGATCATTTACGACTACGCGGGCGGTATGAAAGATGACCGGAAGTTGAAAGCGGTGATTCCAGGGGGCAGTTCGGTCCCCATTTTGACCGCCGACGAGATCGATGTAAAGATGGACTTCGATTCTGTCGCAGCGATCGGCTCGCTGCTGGGATCGGGTGGTGTCGTCGTCATCAACGAAGATACCTGCATGGTCAAAGCGCTCTTGCGCATCGCCAGGTTCTATGCCCACGAATCTTGTGGGCAGTGCACTCCCTGCCGGGAAGGCACGACGTGGCTCAAGAAGACACTGCAGCGCGTTTACGAGGGCGATGCCCGGCAGGCCGAACTGGACCAAGTGTTGAGCATCGCCTTCAACATGATGGGCACGACCATTTGCCCGCTTGCGGATGCTGCAGCCATGCCGGTGCGAAGCTACATCCAGAAGTTCCGGCACGAGTTCGAGTATCACGTCCAGCACAAGTGCTGCGACGTGAAACCGGCAGTCCGGATTTAGTTCAGGCCTCCGATTCCGAAAGAGCACGGCTGCTTGCCCATTGGCTGCTTGAAGTCCCGCGGGGGTTGGGCGGAGCGGGTGCTTCGAGGTGGCTTCGCTTCGGATGCGAAGCTGCATCACTCTCCATTCTTCGTTACCATGCCAACTGTCACCATCAACCAGAAATCTCTGACTGTGCCTGAAGGTACGACAATCATTCAGGCGGCGGAGCAGTTGAACATCGAAATCCCACGCTACTGCTATCACCCCGGACTAAGCATTGCCGGCTCCTGCCGCATGTGCCTGGTGGAAATCGAGAAGATGCCGAAGCTGCAGCCTGCCTGCAACACGCGGGTGACCGATGGCATGGTCGTCACGACCCAGTCACCCAAAGTGAAAGAGGCTGTCAGTGGCGTGTTGGAATTCCTGCTCATCAACCATCCGCTGGACTGCCCGGTGTGCGACCAGGCGGGCGAATGCTATTTGCAGGAGTACTACATGAAGTTCGGGCTGCACGACAGCCGCATGAACGAGAACAAGATCAAGCGTCACAAAGCCGAAGTCATCGGCCCGCACGTCATTCTGGATACGGAGCGCTGTGTGCTGTGCTCACGCTGCGTGCGCTTTGTCCGCGAGGTGTCGCGCAGCCACGAGATTGGCATTTTCAACCGAGGCGGGCAGTCGGAGATCCGCTTGTTGCCTGACCAGGTGCTGGACAACAACTATTCGGGCAACGTGGTGGATATTTGCCCCGTCGGCGCCTTAACGGACCGCGACTTCCGTTTTCAATGCCGCGTTTGGTACCTCAGCAAAGCAGACTCCGTCTGCAACGGTTGCAGCCGGGGTTGCAACATCACGGTTGAAGCCAATCGCCAGCGCGCGCACCACGGCGAAGGACGCCGTGTCATGCGGCTTAAGCCCCGCTTCAACAAAGAGGTCAACCGCTGGTGGATTTGTGACATTGGCCGCTACGGCTACAAATTCATCGACGATCCATCCCGCCTCATCCAGCCGCTCGAAAAACAGGGGGACGAGCTCGAACCCTTGGATTGGTCCACCGCTGCGGAACGAGCCGTAGGCCGGATTCGGGAAGCCAAACAGAGGGGCGGCGCAGGCTCGATCGTGATTGTCGCTTCCCCGCAACTGACGAATGAAGACTTGTTCGTTACACGCAAGTTCTTTGGCGTCGACCTGGGCATCGACCAGATCGATTTCCGTATTCCCGATAAAAACACTCTCAGTGACGACGATTTCCTGTTGCGCGCTGACCGTAATCCCAACACGCGCGGCGCGGAGGCCATTCTCTTGGACGGCGGAGGTTTCGATCTGCAGCGGATCATCGAGTCTGCCAGCACACAGTCGTTTGGCCTGCTCTACCTTTGCGAGCAGGACCTTGTGAAAAAGCTCGGCAGTGAACCGGCGCGCCGATTCTTAGGCCAGTTCGACTACGTCATCTATCAAGGAAGCAACGAAAACGAGACAAGCGGCCTCGCCAATCTGGTGTTGCCGGCCGCCACCTACGCGGAAGTCAACGGCACGTTCACTAACTTTGAAGGCCGTGTGCAAAGGATTCATGCGGGCATCGAACCGCTGGGTGACTCGCTGCCTGCCTGGCGAGTCATCTGCAAGTTAGCGCAAACTGCCGGATTCGACTACGGCTATGAATCGGCCGCAGAAGTGTTTGTCGAGTTGGCCCAGACGGTCACCGAATTCGAAGGTTTGAGCTACGAAAAGATTGGAAGCGAGGGAATGAAGCTTCCGGAGACTCAGCCGGTGCCAGCCTAAGCCGGACGCGCGAGCCGGAATCTGCTCCCCTCGGCGACGGAGTGGTGTTGTCCCAGGGTTCTTTGGTGCCAGGACTCACTACAGTGGGTAGGGCGTGCAAGTTCAGATTGCTATGATCGTCAACATCGGAATCGAGCTGGCTAAAGTTCTCGCTGTTCTTATCGGCGTGCTGAACCTTGCCGCCATCCTGACCTGGATGGAACGCAAACAGAGCGCCGTGATGCAAGACCGAATTGGAGCGAACCGCGCTTCTATTTTTGGGTTCCGGATGTTTGGCCTGTTTCAAGTTCTGGCCGACGGCTTGAAGATGTTCGTCAAGGAAGACTTCATCCCGGCGCAAGGCCACCGGTTTCTGCACGGTCTAGCGCCTTTTGTGGCTGCATTTTTCGCTCTGATCGGTTTTGCCGCCATACCGTTTGGCGACACGATCCACCTCTTTGGACGTGAGATTCCTCTGCAGATCATCGATCTGAACGTGGGGATCCTCTACATCTTTGCGGCAATGTCTTTGGGGATCTATGGCGTCGTGCTGGCGGGCTGGGCTTCGAACAATAACTATGCCTTTCTGGGCGGCATGCGCGGCAGCTCGCAGATGTTCTCCTACGAAGTCACCATTGGCGCAACCATTCTTGGCGTGCTGATGATTTTCGAGTCGATGAGTTTGCAGCAAATCGTGCGGGCACAAGGCCAGTTGCTCTGGGGGATTGTGCCGAAATGGGGCGTCATCGTCCAGCCGCTGGGCTGCATTCTCTTCCTGGTGGCGGGCATCGCTGAAACTAAACGTGTTCCCTTCGACTTGCCGGAAGGCGAATCGGAGATCATCGGCTTTTTCGTGGAATACAGCAGCATGAAGTTTGGCCTGTTCATGCTGACCGACTTCGTCGAGACCGTGCTCATTGCTGCCCTGGTGAC
Source organism: Acidimicrobiia bacterium (assembly GCA_016871215.1). Lineage (GTDB taxonomy): Bacteria > Acidobacteriota > Terriglobia > Versatilivoradales > Versatilivoraceae > VFZK01. The sequence goes on from VFZK01000265.1 coordinate 6,288, forward strand.
AACCCTGTTCTTTGGCGGCTGGCAAGTACCCTATCTCATGGCCGATGGCTGGCACCTGCCCGGTGGAACCTTGCTCGCCTGGCCTCAGTGGCTCGTTGCCATCACCCAGGTCATCGCTTACGCAATCAAAGTGTTCTTCTTTTGCTGGTTCATGCTGCTGGTGCGCTGGACGCTGCCGCGCTTCCGCTACGATCAGCTCATGCGCTTGGGCTGGCAGATGATCTTCCCGCTTTCGATCTTGAACTTGTTGGCAACCGCTGTTGTGATCTTGTTGTTGAATTGACGCTTTCTTCCCCTTGCGAAGCGCTTAAGGGGGAGATCAAGAGAGGGTCTTTCTTTTCGATCTCCCAAAAGAGAGAGTCCATCTGACGACCTGCAGCAGAACGAACACCATCCGATGAACCGACGCGACCTGAACTTTGCCGAGCGCCTTTATTTATCCGAGGTCTTTAAGGGCCTGTGGCTCACCAGCGGGCACTTCTTCTCCAACATGAAGAAGCATCTGGCCCGCCAGCTCGGATTTACGCGCATCGAGAAAGGAGCCGTCACCTTTCAATATCCCGAAGAGCGCCGGCCGTTTTCCCCACGTTATCGCAGCCGCCACCGCTTGACCCAGCGCGAAGACGGCTCTCCGCGCTGCGTCGCTTGCATGATGTGCGAAACAGCCTGCCCGGCCCGCTGCATCTACATCGTGGCTGGCGAACACCCCGATCCCAACATCGAAAAATACCCCGCCCGGTTCGATATCGACCTCGGCGTCTGCGTCTTCTGCGGCTTCTGCGTCGAAGCCTGCCCCGAAGACGCCATTCGCATGGACACCGGCATCGTCGAAATCGCCGCCTACAGCCGCAAGGAAATGATCTACCACATCGAAGATTTGCTGCAGTAGCTCAGTAGCGTCGAAGCTCTTCCACACGAGCCTCCTTGACTCCTTCTGGAAGTGAGTCTGAAAAGAGTCGAAAGCCGGGACTCTGAGCTTCGCCTTTACTTTGCTTGCCTGTAAGGAGACGTAAATTAATAAACTGCACCCACTAGTGTCCAACTATAAGTTGAATAGGTTCAGTTGTTTGCTCATAGGCCGCTGAGCAGGTGCGGGCTCAATCTCTGAAAGTACCTGTAAAATCAGCCTTCTTTCGAACAAAGTCAGACTCAGAATTTGCAAAATTGTGTAGAGACTGAAGTTGAGATTGAGCTGTTTTTTCACGATCGCGACTAGGACGTAAATGGAAACGGCGATCCAGACTTGAGACTTGACGGCGTTCTCGCTGGTTCCATAGAACGCTTTGATTCGAAGATGTTGCTTGATCCACTTGAAGAACAGCTCGAC
>VFZK01000266.1 GCA_016871215.1 Acidimicrobiia bacterium
TGTGGTATCGATTAAATGGGGCGATCTTCACGGCGACCACGTTTTCAATCTCCAGGAAGGCCCGCCAGAACTCGTAGTCCAGCAGCCGCCCCCCCACGGCGGGCTGCAAATAGAACCCTACGATCGGAATCAGCCCTGCGACGTGGCTACAGTGCTCCAAAATCTCCGCGTTCGAAGCCTGCCTCAGCGCGGAAAGACTCAGCAGGCCTGCATCGTAACCGATCTCGCGAGCTAGCGCGGCTTCGGACGAAGCCTGGACCGCCGTCCCGCAAAGGCCCGCGATCTTGACAATCGTTCGCCCAGCCTTCCGCTCATGGGCACAAGCCGCGTCGGCGGCCAGGCGCAGCACCGGTTCGAGCAAACCTGTCTTCGGGTCGTGAATAGCAAACTGGGTGGTATGGACTCCGACCGCCACACCGCCAGCGCCTGCGTCACAATAGTAGCGTGTCAATGCCGTCTGCCGGCGTTCGTCCAGCCTGCGCCGGGCGTTGAGCGCCAAAGGATGGGCAGGAATGACACAACCCGCCAGCAAACGTTCACGAATGGTGCGTATGTGCGTCATGAAATCAGTGCATGACGGGTTTACCCGTATCAGCAAACGGAACCCGAGATCCCATCGAAGTGCTCGTCCCTGGCAGCCAGACGATAGCAAGGGTCCGGCGCCTCGAGATAGGGGGCCTGTCTCGTCAGCTGAGGCTCAGCTGCGACTCAAGGCCCTTGCAAGACGCTGGTACGGCCTTGCTCGCACACCTCCGAGCCCTAAAACCTGCCGTCGGCAACCTCATACTTGGTGGGCTTGCCCAAATAGCTTCCATCACGCTCGACCCAATCGGCCACCCATTCCAGCAACTGTCGAGCGCTCACTTCGGGCTCGCCAAACAACTGGCGACTCAGACTGGCATCGCTCAGCAGAGCCCCAGGCCCCTCGCTGCCGGACAAGTTGGCTCGTTTGCCCCAGCGCGTCGCAAAGAATGTAGCCATCTCCCGAACCGACAGCTTCTCGGGACCCGTCACGTTCAGGGCTCGCGGCGGAGACACGCACAGATCCAGGCAGCGCAATGCCACCGAATTCGCGTCTCCCTGCCAGATCACGTTCGCATGGCCTACTTGCAGATCGATGGCTGCCCCGCGGCGTACCTTCCAGGCGGTATCTACGGGGACGCCATAGCGGAGGTCCACCGCGTAGTTGAGCCGGAACATGAGGCAACGTGTTCCGAACTCTCGCGAGTAGTACTCCATCACCCGCTCCCGGCCGAGGCACGACTGCGCATACTCGCCTACGGGAGCGAGCGGGTCGGTTTCCACCGATCCTGAGCTACCCGCCCCAACCAAGGGGTACACATTTCCGGTCGAAAAGACGACAATGCGTGAATCCCGAAAACGCAAGCCCAGATTGGCGGGCACCACAGTATTACTCGCCCAGGTAAGGTCCGAGCGTTCGCCGGTGCCGAACTTGCGGCCCGCCATGAACAAGACGTTCTCGCAAACGGGCAGTCTGTCCACTTCCTGGCGGTCCAAGAAATCGCAGCACCATGTGTCGACTCTGTGTCTTTCCAGGAACTCACGTGCACGCCCGTCGGAGAAGCGAGAGACCGCGAAGACCCGGCGCGTAATGCCAGCCGAATCGAAAGCCCGGCGGGCCCGCAGAGCCAAAGAGGGCCCCATCTTCCCCCCAGCTCCGAGAACCATCAAATTCTGGTCGAACCGGCTCGCCCATGCGATATCGGCTTCGTTTGGGCGCGACAGCAATTCCTCCAATTGTTCTTCATCTGCAATCGACTTGATGTGGGCAAGAGACACGCAATTAGCGGGTAGGTCGAGGCAGGCGCGGTCGAAACGTTCCGGCTCCTTGAAATCGGTTTATACGTGCAAGCCAGATTTCCGTCAAGAGTGAACCAGAAAGATGTGAACCAGAAAGAAATCGTAAGACAAACGAAGGAGAGAGCAGTCAGAAACGAACTGTGCATGCCTCACTAGAACACCATGCCAGTCTTGCCAGCATCGTAGAGTCGACGATCGACCTTCGTCAGGCAGCGTTCCATCGAGGCGCTGAGGAGCGGCCAATGCCGGATTGTCAGAAGCGCGTCGTTGAGAGCCCACAAATCCGCTTCGGCGGTCATCCAGTCCATCGAATCGAAACGAGCGAGATTCTGCGGCTGCGAGTATCGGCGCAGGGTCCTTTCGCCCTTCAGATTGTAGTAATGCTCGAAATACGACATGACGAGTTCCCGTATGGTGCGGTAGACGGGTTCTCGAAAGCGGAGACCTGCGAAATTCGATTTCCCGATCGCCCCCCAGCCGCCATTCTGTCTGAACACCGCCAGAATGTGGTCGTCGTCCTTGGTTCGATCCGCTTCGAGGTCAACAATGAGGGGAGGATGTCCGTTGACGCGCAAGGCAGCCACCGCCAGCAGTCCTCCTTCAAAGCAATGGCCCGTCCGGTCGCGCAACACACGCCGCGGAGAGCGGCATGTTTCACCCTCCTTTTCTTTGTTGTACGAAATGTCTTCATCGACGAAACGCTGGATCTTTTCGGGTGTGTTCAGCCTCTTGAGAACCTTCAGTTCCTGCCGCGTTAACTTGTGCATAGAGCCAAGCGAGCCGGTCCTTTCTAGCATTTTGCGGAGCGCGCGGAAGGTCAGGTTCGCAACGCTTCGAGAAGTGTCATACGCGATGCCCGGCGCGCCGGCAACGCCCCTCCCACAAGACCGACGATGACCGCGAATATCATGCCATGAACAAGGATTCTGGGCGTGATGCGAAAGTTGAAGAGTATTTCGCTGAAGTTCGTGAAGTTTGCAGTGCCCGTCGAAATCCCATGCAAGGGCAGGGCTAGAATGCACCCAACCAAGCCGCCGATCATTGCCAGCAACGCCGACTCAAGCAGGAACGAGGATAAGATGCTCCAGCGGGAAAACCCGAGTGCCCGGAGAGTGCCAACCTCCTTGGTTCGGGAAAGAACAGTCGCATACATCATGTTCATCGCGGCAAAGCACGATCCAACACCCATCACAATGGCGATGAAGCCACCGAGCGCTTTGATCCCGACCGAAGAAACGGCCTGGCCTTTGAAGTATTCCTTCTGAGAGACGGCCTGCAGATGAATCCGTCGATCCTCGCTCACGCGCCGAATGATCTCTTGCGCTGCCGCACCATCGAGTGCTTCCAGCAGCAGCGAAGTGTATATCGGGCGGTCCCAATCCTGGGCGACGTCTTCAACGTCGGTCATGATCTCCGAGTTGTAGGCCGTTCCACCCGCATCGAACACACCGACCACCTTCCATTCGCTGCGCGACATTCGGTAGGTATCTCCTAATTTCATGCTCTGGAAGCGGCGCGACAACGATTGGCTGACAACAACCTCACGCAGGCCGCGCCGAAACCATCGCCCGGAGACCAGAACCAGCTCCGGGCGAAGTTCCAAACCCATCGCCGTCGTTCCACGCACAACCACGTTCGAGGATTCGCCGGTGAGCCTGGGGTGATTGATCACCACCAGCAACTCGCCGGCCGCGCGAGGCTCTCCGTGGCTGTCTTGCCGGATTCCTGGAAGGAGTTTGATGGTATTGAACAGATCGCGGCTGAAGTAGCTGTTGATCTCGTTGAGCGAGCCTTCTCGAATGACAATGAGATGGTTCGGTTGACCCGTTTCGACGAATGTGGCATCCAAGCCGCTGACCAGTGCCTGCATGGTGATGTAGATGGCGACCGTCAGTCCAATGCCCATTGCCGTCATCAACGTGCCGACCCGCCGGACCCACAGGCTGCCGAGATTGTATTTGAGAGGTATCCTCATCCAGAGCCTTCTTCAATCCCTCAACGGCGCCCCGCGCGTTTACTGCCACGAGGGCCTGAACTGACCGAAGACGCAAAGTTCATCCTTCGCGACGCACCACCGGAGCTTGCATGCTACGCCACGCGCCGCAGCGCTTCCACGGCGGGAGAGCGCGATGCCCGCCAAGCCGGCACACCGGCAGCCAGCAATCCCACCCCGAAACCGATTCCGGTGCAAATCAAGAGAATCCTAGGATTGACGTTCAACCGAAGGATGAACCCGCTTGTCAACGTCGCCATGTCGAGGTGGGAGTAGAGCGCTCGGGCACCCAGCGATCCAAGCCAGGTGCCACACAGCGCCAGCAGCAACGACTCGCTGACGAGCAGAACCAGAAGGCGATCACTATGGAAGCCGAGTGTCTTCAGCACTCCGATTTCGCGAACCCGTTCGCGAATCGACATGGCCATCGTGTTGGCCGCCACCAGGACAATCGCAAAGATCACCGCCGAGCAGATGCTGGTAATGAGAAACTGCACGTTGCCTAACAGCGACATGAATCCCAGAATGAAGGCCCGTTCGGTTTCGGTCTTGGTTGGGACCGGAGCGTTTTGAAAGAGAGCGTCGACTCGCTCGGCAATTCTTGGCACTTCCTCAGCCGAGCGCGCGCGGATCGTATAGGTTCCCGTGAATCCGGCATTGTTCAATCCCTCGTTGAAATACTCCCAGTGGAAAAACAGTGTGGTGCCCAAATCCGAGCCTCCGTCATAAATCGCTCGAACGGTCAGCTCAGGATCGAACTGAAACAGCGCGCCCTTCAGGTGAATCTTGTCTCCGATGTTCCAGCCGAACCGCTTGGCCAGGCTTCTCCCAACGAGGCAACCAGTACGATCCTTCAGAAAGGCCTCTTTCTGGTCTGCGGGCAAGATCATGTCTGCATTGACTTCAAAAAATTGTTCGGTATCGGCTGCAAACTGGGCGAAGAAGTTCGAAGGATCCTTATAGACCCCTCCAAACCACATGGAGCCCATGAGCGCTTCCACGCCTTCGACGTTGGCAATCTTCTGACGGTAGCTGATGGGAAGTGAGTTGAATAAGGAGACTTTGTGCCGGGTAATGAGCCTGAGAGCAGAAGCCGGCGTCTCCACGGGATTCTCAAGCTCGTTCAGCAGCGTCAGCAAGGTGGTAACGAGAAACAACGAGACAGCGATGCTCGTGATCGTCAGAAGCGTCCGCCGCCTGTTGCGCCAGACGTTCTTGTAAATGAGCCAGAAGTACTTCACGCGACTCCTTGTTGTGCCTTGGTGAGGCCTCTTGCAACCGGGTGGGTTCAGACGACAAAGCAGGCGTTGTGGACGCCGGCTTGGCTCTTCCGAGGAACAGGCAGCCAATGACCGAAGCCAGGTTCATTGCCAGCGTGAATCGGTAGATCTGTCCAGCTCACGAGAACCAGGGATTGCCCTCAAACCCCTGCGATTTGAATCTACCATGGGGACGAAATGCAAGTCACGGTCTGTCCGCTCACTGTCCGCTCGGCGTCGGGGCGGCGTTGCACGACTCTGGAGGAAGGAGCCGCTTTGCGATAGTCTTGGTCTATGGGCATCAAAGTGGCAGGAGTTTTGCGGGCGTCTACCCAAGCCGTGGATGGCGCGAGGTCCGTCGCCGGGAGCCCGTCGCAAGCAGCACAGGAATGCGCAGCTCGAGAGCATTACGGATACGTTTTCAAGGGAAGCTTCCTATCGCTATGGCACGGATTGTCCTAACGAGCTGGGGGTCGTACGGTGACATCAATCCCTACGTCGGGCTAGCTCTTGCCCTAAAGGCTCGCGGCCACGAACCGGTGCTCGCTTGTCCGGCCTACTACCAGGGTCTGGCGGCGAGCGAAGGGATTGCGTTTCACACGGTGCGGCCGAACATCGACCCCGGGAACTCGGAGATTGTGTCCCGCGTGATGCATCCCAGAAGGGGTCCCGAAGTGATCCTGCGCGAATTGATGCTGCCGAGCGTTGAGGATGCTTATGAGGATCTGTCTGAGGCCGCGGTTGGGGCTGACTTGCTGGTTAGCCATCCAATCAGCTTTGCGGCTCCGCTGCTTGCCAGTACCACCGGCATTCCATGGGTTTCCTGTGTTCTGGCGCCTGTCTCGTTCTTCTCCAAACACGATTTTCCAGTCCTGCCTTTTGCACCGTTTCTCAAACGCCTTGAGCACCTCGGACCGTGGGCGGGGCCGTTATTAAGCCGATTGGCAAGGCACTCGACTCGGAGTTGGTCCGACCCAGTCTACAGATTTCGGGCCAAGCTTGGGCTGCCCCGAGGCGGCGATCCTATCTACGAGGGCCAGCACTCAACCGATTTGGTGCTGGTCCTTTTTCCAGGGGTGCTGGCCAAGCCGCAGCCAGATTGGCCGGCCAACGTGCAGGTTTGCGGAAGAATACCGTTTGACGGAGCCCACGGAAAGTCGCTGTCGGCCGAGTTGGAACAGTTCTTGGCGAAGGGGCCGGCACCGGTTGTTTTTACTTTAGGATCTTCAGCGGTAATGGTTGCGGGAGAGTTCTACACACAGAGCCTTGCCGCAGTGGAGGAGTTGGGTATCCGCGCGGTCATGCTCGTGGGAGCCGAAGGCATGAAACGGTTGGCTGGCAGGGGCTCGACCAACGTTTCGATTGTCGACGCCGCGCCGCATTCGCAGCTGTTTCCGAGGGCGGCAGTTATTGTGCAGCAGTGCGGCATCGGAACCCTGGGCCAGGCACTCTCTGCGGGCCGACCCATCCTGGCCGTGCCCTTCGCCAACGATCAGCCCGACAACGCCCATCGCGCCGAGCAACTGGGCGTGGCGCGTGTTGTCTATCCACGTCACTACCGAGCGCAACGGATTGTGCGCGAACTCGGCCAGCTGCTCAATGAGGCGAAGTACGAAGAAAATGGCAAAAAGGTAGGCGCCCAGGTGCGCGAAGAGGATGGGGTTCTGGCGGCTTGTATGGCCATTGACGGGCAGCTGCGAAGGACCGCAGTTTCCCGATGCCGATCGCAAAGCGGCATAGGTCTTTGAGCTTCGAGCCGTGCTCGTGGAGCTTGTCAGTGCAGGTCGCTGGCAGGTTTGAAGCGCTGAAACGAGGCGCTGGCTGCGGGAATGGAATCGGATGGAGCCGCACTCGAGGTATTTTGAGCGCGAGCGCCCTGCTCACTGCGGGAGCGCTCTTCCGCTTCTGCGAGCCACCCACGGCGGAGTTCTTCAGGCGGTATGTTGGACAGATATGGCTTGATGTCCAGGATGGGAGTCCCGTCGAGCATGTCGAGACCAGCCACATGAAGGGTACAGCCCGATCGCCGCAACAACTTGACAACGGTGAGCCCGATGGGATTTGGGCGGCGCGGCGATCGCGTGGCGAACACACCATGAGGCCGAGTGTCGGACGGCGGGGTTCCCAGCAGATCGTAGCCATCAGCACGATCGAAAACCCAGAGGACATAGAGATGGGAGAACCCCTCGATGTCCGTCAAACCTGCCTGGAACGCCGGCAAGATCTCGAGCGTGCCTTCGGCTGAATGGGCCGCACCCAGCCCTTTTGGGATTTGGGAGGTGTCGGTGAAAGGACTACACACCGTCCCAATAGGCTTCATCGAAACGACCACGCTTGAACCTCCCGTGCTTGTCCAAATTACTCGAAACGCGCTCAGAAAGACAAGAGCTTCGAAGGGGGGGCTTCAGGGCAAACGCATCTAAATTTAGCCCAATAGGAGCTGGAGGAGGTAATCGTTGTCCCCGCCCGCTCTGAGGCGCTTTCCTTTGACGCCTTGCTTGGGGGTTTGTTCTTTCTTGAGGAGGTTGAT
>VFZK01000267.1 GCA_016871215.1 Acidimicrobiia bacterium
AGCGCAATCTGTGGTTGAAATTTGTTGCGGTCGAAACACCGCATTCCTTCTGCGTTTCAAAGGCAGCCCAAGTCGGCTTGGCGGGTGTCACTTAGGCAAATGGTTTTCCGTGGAAATCCAGGCTAGTCGACTTGTATCGTACATTTCGAGGGGGCGTCTATGGGCATGTTTGACGAGTTGTTGCAAACCGTTGTGAGCAACGCAGTCGGAGGCGGAAATTCCAGCCAGTTGGCCGGTGGCCTGATGCAGTTGCTAGGCGGTGGCGGCCAGGCCGGCGGGCTCGGCGCGCTCGTTCAGGGATTCCAGAAGAGTGGCCTCGGTGACGTCGTGGCGTCATGGATCAGCACCGGAGAGAATCTCCCGGTCTCACCCGAGCAGATTCAGAGCGGGCTGGGTTCCGGCTTGCTCCAGCAATTTGCCAGCAGCGCTGGACTCTCTCAGGAAGGCGCCAGCTCGAAGCTGGCAGAGATTCTGCCTGTAATCATTGACCGTCTGACGCCCGACGGCCAGCTGCCGCAAAGCGATTTGCTGGCCAAGGGTTTGAACTTCCTCAAAGCCCAGCTCTGACAGGTGTCCTAGAGATCTTTGGCAAGCATGGGTAGAAATACCCACGCAGCGGAATGGGCAAAAGCTGGCAGCACGAAAGGATTGCCGTTTCTCGCGCGCGACGCCCGGGCTGTGTGCCGGCATCCAGGCAGCAGCCCATGTTCCTTCCGCCCTCTTGGGTGCCTTTGGACGGCATCCAGACGAAGGTGCTAGGGGTAGAGCAGGTATTTCTCTCTCACTTCAAGAAATCTCTTTAGATCTTCCTGCCCCGCTTCAAGAACTCGGGCCACGGAATGGCCGTTGCGGATCGCTTGCACTACGGCTTCGGAACCAACCATGTTCACCAGCTTCTCGATCTGAAACCGCCTTGGATACAAGCATTGTACCGCGCGGGCCATTTCCAGCCCCGCCGCAACCGAGCGAAAGCGTTCCCGATCCGTGACCTCGAACCGAACCCCGTGGCAGGGTTTGCCCTCGTAGCGGTCGGCAGTTGGCGTGAAATGGGTGGGAATGATCTTCAGCCCAGCAAGTTTGCGCCGCTGCAGCGCCTTTGCCAGACGGCGGGCATCGATCCAAGGCGCACCGAAGACTTCGAATGGTGTGTCGGTTCCCCGGCCCACCGAAAGGTTTGTGGCTTCGAGCAGCCCCACGGCCGTGTACAGTGTTGCCTGGTGCAGATTGCGGATGTTGGGAGACGGGTTCACCCAGGGCAGGTCCATTTCGTCAAGCCAAAGGCAGCGCCGCCAGCCTTCGACCTTGACGACCTCAAGCTTTACGCCAATCCGATTCTCTTCGTTGAAAAGCAGCGCCAGTTCGCCGACCGTCATGCCATGCCGCACTGGCAAATGGAAGTAGCCCGTGAAGCTCAGTCGATGCGGCTCGAGTATGGGTCCTTCGACATGAACGCCGTTGACGGGGTTTGGCCGGTCGAGCACGATGAATCGAATGCCGGACTTGGCGGCTTCCTCCATCGCGTATCCCATCGTCGAGATGTAGGTGTAAAACCGCGCCCCAATGTCTTGGATGTCGAAAACCAGGGCGTCCAGCCCGGCCAGCATCTCGGCAGTCGGCCGGCGCGTTTCGCCGTACAGGCTGTAGACCATGAGGCCGGTTTTCGGATCGACAAACGATGCCACCTTGCGGTCCACGTCACCGAAAAGGCCGTGCTCCGGACTGAAGACGCAACCCAGGCGAACGCCGGGCGCGTTGCGCAAGAGTTCGAGGGTGCTGGTGCCGGCACGATTTCGTCCCGTGTGGTTGGTGATCAAGCCGATCTGCAGGCCGTTCAACCGCGAGAATCCCTCCGCTTCCAAGACGTCGGTTCCGGTGAGAACCTTCGTGGCCTGGCTGGACGAGTGAAGGTTCACCGAGAGGGCCAGGACGGCCAGAGCCATGCGGAAAGAACTCAACGTGACAACCTCCTGTGCACAGCGTTCGCTGGCGCAATCTTCGCTCGGCGCGGAATTCCTACCGCGTTGCAGCAATTGCTGAGATCGGGAGAGCTTGATTCCGGGCAAGCCACGGCAAACCGGACCCGCCGAGATAGCCCACCCTCCTCATCTTTTCACAGCGAACGAAAGAACTCCAGATCCGCCTGAGGTTTTGGCTTCCCAGAATGCAACATTGCCCAAAACCGCCCTTGGTCGATTTCTAATGAGGCATCTGCTAACATCCTCGGGGTTGCGATCCTTGGACAGAGTTGACCGACTGCCATTCCCGCATTTGATTCGTCCTGTTTTCGAACGGAAACCCGAAGTATGTCAACGTCATTCCAGCTGAACGAAGTCAGCAGAATTCCCAGCGCCACCGACAACCTCGCCATCGCAGTTCGGCGGATCGAGAAAGGAAGCCGTGTCTCATGCGAGGACGGAGCCTTTACGCTGAGCCACACGGTGTTGGAGGGACATCGGTTTGCGGTTCGCCCAATCCCGAGGGGATCGGCTTTGTTATCGTGGGGACTGCCTTTCGGAATCGCTGTCCATGCCATCTCCCCTGGGACCTATGCCTGCAACGCATCCATTCTCGCCGTGCTGCGTGACCGGTCGATCGATTTCGAGCTCCCTACCGAACCCAACTTCGAGGACCACATTCAGGCCTACCGCCTGGACGAATCCAGCTTTCGACCCGGCGTGCAGGTAGCGCGACACGCAACGCCGCGAACCTTTTTGGGCTATCGCCGCGCCGGCGGCCGCGGCACCGGAACGCGCAATTGCATTGTCTTGCTGGGCACCACATCGCGAACTGCCAGCTACGTCCGGCAGTTGGAACGCCGGCTTCGCGGAACAGCCTTCCCCAATATCGACGGCATCGTGGCCATTGCGCACACTGAGGGTGGCGGCACCGAGTCCCCAAACAACCTCGATCTCTTGTTGCAAACCCTGGCCGGCTACATCGTCAACCCAAACGTAGGCGCGTTGCTGGCAGTGGACTACGGCACCGAGCCTTTGACGAACGCGCTGCTCGAGCGCACCATGCGCGAGCGGCGATACCCCCTCGATAGCTTGCTCTATCGGTTTCTCACGCTACGCAGCGGGTTCCAGAAGAACCTCGAGCAAGGCGAAGCGATCGTTCGCGGCTGGCTCGAGCCCGTCAGCCAGATGCGGCGAGTCGAGGCTCCCGCCTCGGAACTGAAGATTGGCTTGCAGTGCGGCGGCTCCGATGCGTTCTCGGGGATATCGAGCAACCCGCTCCTCTCCTGGGTCGCCAAAGAGGTCGTTCAGAATGGCGGTATCGCCAACCTGGCAGAAACCGACGAACTCATCGGCGCAGAATCCTATGTCCTCAAGAACGTCAGAGACTTGGAGACAGCCCGGCGATTCCTCGCCATGATCGAACGCTTCAAGGAACGGACTCGCTGGCATGGAACCTCAGCGGAGGGCAATCCGTCTGGGGGAAACAAGTTGCGCGGCCTCTATAACATCGTGCTGAAGTCGATCGGTGCTGCCAACAAGCTGCATCCTGAGGTCCGCTTGGACTATGCGATCGAGTATGGCGAGCGCATGCTGGAGCCGGGCTTCTGCTTCATGGACAGCCCAGGCAACGACTTGGAGAGCGTGGCAGGCCAGGTGAGCGCAGGCGCCAATATGATCTTCTTCACGACCGGGAACGGCTCGATCACCAATTTCCCGTTCGTGCCAACCATCAAGATCATGAACACCACGCGGCGATACGACCTTCTGTCGCGCGAAATGGACGTCAACGCTGGAGCGTATCTGGATGGGACGCCCATGGAAGAACTCGGCCGCGAGATGTTCGAGCTGGCTCTGGCGATCGCCTCCGGCCAGCGCAGCAAGGGCGAACTGGCTGGCCACGCCCAGACATCCATCTGGAGGAACTGGAAGCAAACGGACGACAGCCAGGTAGAAACGCTGCTCCACACGCCGCTGCCCGTCGGGCGAAACATCGCCATCCGTCCGGACGGCGCCGATTCGTCGGTTCGCTTCGAAGCAGTGCGCTTTTGCGGCCGCACCGCGACCGATCACGTCGCTCTGATCCTGCCCACGAGCCTTTGTTCCAGCCAGATCGCCCGGCTGAGCGTCGACCGGCTGAATGAGAAAGCCGTGGGCAAAGAGCAAGGCCTTTCCCGCTTCGTCTCATTGCAACACACGGAAGGCTGCGGGCTCTCCGGCGGGATCACGGAAGAGATGCACACCCGAACCCTGCTCGGCTATCTCAGCCATCCGCTGGTCCGGTTTGCGCTGTTGCTGGAGCATGGCTGCGAGAAGATGCATAACGACTTCATGCGGCATCAAGCAGAGCGGCAGGGCATCGATCTCAGCGGCTTCGGTTGGGCCAGCGTCCAGCTCGATGGCGGCATCGAGCGCGTCACACAAAAAATCGAAGACTGGTTCCGGGGTGCTATCTCGAACACCTCCCCACCGGCCGTAGAGCCGGTTGGCCTCGGCAGCCTTCGTCTGGGGCTCACGGCGACGGGCGTTCTTCAGCCGGAGGCGGCGGCAAGCCTGGCCGAAGTCGCTCGTACCATCGTTGCTGGGGGAGGGACTGTCGTTGTGCCCCACAACTCGGAACTGCTCTCCGCACCGGTTTTCCTCGAATCAACGGTTGGTTCGCAGTCGCTGGAGCCGTCGCTCGCCTACGGACAGCAGGCTTCGACGCCAGGGTTCCACATCATGGAGACGCCCACAGACCATTGGGTAGAAACCCTGACAGGATTAGGTGCTACAGGAGTTGAGATTTTCTTGGCCCATGTCGCCGAACAGCCAAGGCAGGGCCACCCGCTCGTCCCACTGGTGCAGGTCTCCGCCGAACCTTCGCTGCTGAAATCTGCCTCTGAAGACATCGACCTGCGCTTGGAGGGAGATACGGCGCGGTGGACGGCTGCAATCTTGCAGCAGGTGCTGGCCGTGGCCTCCCGGCGGTACACACCAAAAGCATTGCTTCAGGGCAATCACGACTTTCAACTGACGCGCGGCTTGCTGGGAATCTCGCTGTAGAACGGCTGGCTGAGGGAGACGGCTGGCAAGGATCGAACGGTTCCTGCGAGAGTGACCTAGTCTAGTTGCTGTCGCAAAACCCCGAACGACGCTCGACGAAAGGGTTTCAGTCCCGGAGGGTCCAGCATGGCAAAATGCCCATGCCAGGTGCATGCGCTTCCAGTCCCTGTAGCCGTCGCTCCCGCGTAGGCTCGTCACCCCGGCAGATAGCAAGCCGGGGCGGGAGCCCAGGGAGCGGTGGAACTATCCCTTGAGTACCGGCACCGGCGGGAACCCTGGATTCCCGCTTCCGCGGGAATGACGACATCGTTCGCGCCAGGAAAGGGGCACGGCTGAAAAGTCGGCGCCAGTCCCGAAGAGCCTGCGGGGAATGTGCGCGGATCCGGGAATCCATGCCACCTTTCGGCGCTGTTCCACGGCAGAAAGGCTCGTCTGGTCTGGCCTTGCGAGCTTCGCGACAGAAAAACTAGTCTAGAAACGGCAACTCACAAACGACAGCACGTTGCTGGGTCTGATCTGTCTGATGAGCCTGGAGTCGTTCTTCGGTGTCATTTTGCGACCTTCGTCACTGGGCGGGCATCAGTATAGCTTACGGCTCGTCGTTGTCGGTAACCCCGAGAACCTGTCGCACCTGCTGAAAAACGGTGCCTCGAATTCGATCGAGAGTCTCCTCCGACTCGCCCTCTGCCACAAGGCGGAGAATCGGTTCGGTGTTCGAACCGCGCACGTGGAACCAGCCACCGTCGACTTCTACTTTCACCCCGTCTCGCAAGTCCATCGGGTAGTTCTCATACTGAGTGCGGATGAGGTTAAGAACGCCGCGGATCTTGTCGGAAGGACACTCGAGCTTCTCTTTGATCATCCGATAGGCCGGGAATTCTGAAAGCAGCGAAGACAGCGGACGCTGCGACTCTGCCAGCAGATGCAGAATGAGAGCCATGCTCACCAGACTGTCACGGGCAAAGTTGATGCGCGGATAAATCACGCCGCCGTTTCCCCCGCCGCCGATCACCGCTTTTTCCCGCTTCATGACCTCCGCGACGTTGGCTTCGCCGATCTTGGTTCGGATCACCGAACATCCATAACGCTTGGCTACCGCCTCGATGGTGTGTGTGGTTGAGAGATTGACCACCACCGGGCCCTTTTCGCGACTCAGGACGTACCGTGTGGACAGCACCAGCGTGAACTCTTCGCCGATAGGTTTCCCCGAGTCTGCAACGACGGCCAGCCGATCCGCATCCATGTCCTGAGCGAACCCAATGTTGGCCTGGTGCTGCCGGACAACTTCGCAAAGAACTCCTAAATTTTCGGGAGCGGGTTCAGCCGGCCGAGGAAACAGCCCATCGGGAACGTTGTGGATCGGGATGACCTCCACTCCCAAAGCGGCCAGCAATCGAGGTCCCATGACGGAGGCAGCCCCGTTGCACGAGTCCAGGACCACGCGCAGCTTTCTGGAAGCAGCAGGCAGAGGGCCGAGAGCTTCAAGGATCGCCTTCATGTGCCGATCGATGGCTCCCGGCATGACTTCAACTTGTCGAATCTCCGAACTGGCAACCTTCGTGTATTCGCCCTGGTGGTAGATGTCGAGCAGATCGCCGGCCTGGCCGCCACCTAAGAACAATCCGTCCGATCCAATGAATTTCAGAGCATTCCACTCGGCGGGATTGTGGCTGGCCGTAATCGCCACGCCACCCTGGCTGCGAAGGTGACGCACCATCCACTGAATCGTTGGCACGGGGCAGATCTCGAGGTCCACCACGCGGCATCCGCTAGAGAGCAGTCCGGCCACGACTGCCTGTCTCACCATCTCGCCAGAGGTACGCGTGTCCCGCCCGATGACGATAGTGTCCGAGCCGGCGTAGGTCCCAAACGCCTGAGCAAAGCGGGTGAGCAAAGAAGGAGTCAGCGAATCGCCGACCACGCCTCGAACTCCGGAGATGCTGATCTTCAGCGTAGGTATGGCGCGCATTTTATGTTCCCCCGGCCAGCGCTAGGCGGTCCCGCGACCAGCTCAGCAGGTCCTGCGCCTGCGCGGAGGTTTCCGCTTCGACAATGATCCGGATCATCGACTCCGTGTTCGAGGCGCGGATATGAACCCAGCGATCGTTCCAGCTCAGCTTAAGCCCGTCGGTAAGGTCCAGTTTCACGCCCGGCTCCGTTTCCGTTTCGTCGTGCAAGCGCTGCAGCACGCCGTAAATGCGATGCGGAGCAATCGCCACGTTGTATTTGAGAATGGAGTACTGCGGCAGCTACGCGACGACGTCGGAAATCCGTGTGCGGGAAGCAGCCAGGTGCTCGAGGATCAATCCGATGGCAGCCGCGCTGTCGTGCGTCTGTTGGACCTCTGGGACAACGACGCCACCGCTGCCTTCACCGCAGAGCACGGCACGATGTTCAACCCAGATTATGCGCCGAACGGGCTTATAGCGACTGAACCGGAACGGAGGGATTGAAAGGAAAGCGGGAGTGCCCTAGGATAGGCGGTTTGCAAAGACGACCTATCCAGACTTGATAGAGCGATCAAGGAAAGGAGCACTCCCGAATGGAGAAGATAGCAA
>VFZK01000268.1 GCA_016871215.1 Acidimicrobiia bacterium
GGAAACCAGCAAGCACACAACGGTGGTTCGGTCAGCGCGTTTTCGATAGACTCCAAAACCGGAAAACTCAAATTGCTAAACAATGTCCCCGCACACGGAGCGCACCCGTGCCACCTGGTGGTGGACAAGGCGGGGAACTACCTTGTCGTGGCCAACTATTTCGGTGGCGCCGTCGAGTCTTTCCCGATAGCGAAGGATGGCACACTCCGCGAAGCGGCCTCGGTTGTCAGACATACGGGCAGCAGCGTGAACAAAGAGCGGCAGGAAGCGCCACACGCGCACGGCGTCCAGCTTTCTCCCGACAATCGCTTTGCCGTCGCAGCCGACCTCGGGATCGACAAGCTGATGGTTCACCGCTTTAATGCGGCGAACGGCGTGCTGACACCGAACTTGGCTGCCTCGGCGAAAGTGGCTGCAGGGGCTGGCCCCAGACATGTGGCGTTTTCGCCGAGTGGGAGGTTCGTCTATTCGGTCAACGAGTTGAACTCGACCGTTTCGGGGTTCGCATGCGATCTGGCAAAGGGCGCTTTGCGCTTGAACCAGACCATTTCGACTCTTCCGAAGGACTATTCAGGTGAGAACAGCGGAGCCGAAATCGATGTGTTGCCGTCTGGGAAAGCGGTCTATGTTTCGAATCGAGGGCACGACAGCATCGCGGTGTTCACGGTCGACGAGGCGAAAGGAACCTTGACGGCTGCGGGCCATGTATCGACACGAGGGAAGACGCCCAGAAGCTTTGCCATCGACTCGAGCGGCAGGTACTTGGTGGTTGCCAATCAAGAGTCTTCGAACCTGGCTGTGTTTCGCATCGACCCTAAATCAGGGCTCCTGTCGCCTGTCGGACCCGTGTTCAAAACAATGAGTTCGCCTTCCTATGTGGGATTTGCAAACTAGGCGAACCATACTTTACCGTTGGCGCTCAAAATCGTTCTAGGTACATTCGAGTTTTCGCCTGCCGATTAGAAATCCGTAATTCTTTGGCGGGCCTTGATTCATATTGGTCCTCGGTTAGGATGAGGTGTATTCAGAGGAATCGATCCTGATTCCAAGGGGTCCAAATAGAATAGATCTTGGCAGGGTTCTGCGATGTTCTACCTGGTGCGGCTGATACCTGAAAGACTGGCTTTCGTTGTCGCGATCGTCGTCCTCTGCTTCAATCTGGCTTACACGCAAAGTTCCAAGAAGGACTCCTCGGATCCGGAAATCATGTCGGTATTTCCGTTGGCTGGCCAGCAGGGGACAACCTGGACAGCAGAAGTCCGCGGCCGGGGGCTGGCGGGTGCTTATGCCGTATGGTTCGACTGCGATGCCTTGCGAGCGGAGGTGAAAACGGTCGAGACCGTCGAGATCGAGCGCGCGCCAGGAAGTACTGAAGTGGCTGGGGCGGACAAGCCGAAGAGACCAGGGCAGCGCGTGCTGTTGGAGCTGGAGACTGGCAGCAGTGCCCAGCCGGGTCTGCACCGTTTTCGCATCCTTTCTTCACTCGGGATCTCGAACAGCTTTCCGGTTTTCGTCGGGCGTGAGCCTGTAGTTTTGGAAAACTTGAAGGCTTCCACTGCGGTGGAACCACAGAGGATCAGCGTCCCAGCGGCGGTGAGCGGAAGAATCGGCAAGGAAGGGGAGATCGACTACTTTGCCATCGAGGTTGCTGCGAACCGGTGGTTGAGGTTCGACGCCAACTCGGCGGTTCCTGAGGTGGACCCGGTCATCACCCTGTTCGAGCCTTCTGGCAGCTGGTTCGATCCAGGTCGTTTGAAGCGCCTCGCCTACAACGACGATGCGGCCCGTTCCGGTTCATCTGCCAGCCTGAGTTATCGGTTCAGAAAGTCTGGCCGGTACGTGATCGGCGTCGCGGCCTTCTTAGGGCTAGGGGGCCCTGACTATGCCTACCGACTCCGCGTTGCCGACAGCTCGCAGGAGGCGGGTGGCAGAGTGCCAGAGACCGAGACCGCTCATCCCGCTTTGCCAGAATGGCGTGAACGCAGCTTCTCCCGCCCCATCGAGCCGGATCGCTTGCGGGTCCTGTGGTCTCGCGGCCTGCAGGCCAGGAAAACGGGCGCTGCTGTTGAGGCCAGCGCTGCTGACTCCAGCGCGTCTCAGGTTGACCAGCGCTCTGAGCCGCCGGCTGCGGGTGCTTTGGCTCGCGAGGTTTCCGCTTCCAAGCTTCCGATTGTTAGCGAAAGGGAACCCAATGACTCGAACGAGGTCCTCAACGTATCACTACCCGCGATCATCGAAGGGACGATCGATCGCCCGGAAGATCAGGACCACTACCGATTCCACGTTTCCGACGGCCAGACTCTCGTACTTGAAATCGAGACGCACCGGGAAACACCCCCGGCGTTCAACCCCTTCGTAGAGGTTTTCAGTCAAAACGGGGAGGAGATCCTCAACAACGTCTATCAGCAGATCGGCGGCGATGGAGACGATTGGGTTCAGTCGCTGGAGGCCAAGTGCCTCTATTCTTTCAGCCGGGCAGGAGATTTCATCCTCAGAGTGCGAGACCAGACCTCTCGAAACGGCTCGCCCAATTTTGCTTACCGCCTTCTGATTCGGCCACAGATTCCTCACGTTGGCGAAATGGTCATCAAGGAAGAGCAGCTCAATCTGGTTCCTGGACGGGCCAAGAAGGTGACGGTCACCGCTGGACAGGAAGAGGGATTCGATGGCCAGATCTCGCTCGCAGTGGAGAACTTGCCGCTTGGAGTGGTAGCTTTGCCCGCGGCGGACCTGGCGCCGGCGGTCGGCCCACCGTTCGCCAAAGTCCACCCTGAGCGATTTGTTCCTAAGACCCAAACGGTCACGCTCGTGTTACTCGCCAATGCTGACGCTCCAGCCACCCGGGCGCCTTTCTGGGCGCGCATCACGGCGCGGCCCATCGTCGACGGGAAGCCCGGTCCAGCGCTCGCCGTAAAGGAACTTCCGGTGATGGTGGTGAACCCTGTCGCTGGCGGAGGCAAGGATGGGATGGCCAGGAGATGAAGATAAGGACGAGGAGCCTTCCGCTCTTTCTACGAGCGCATCGATGGTTTGTGTTTGTAGTGAAGCACGTGAGTGCTTCACCCCCACGGGCTTCCAGCCCGTGCGTCAAGCACGTGAGTGCTTCACAATGCCCGGGAAAGCGGGCATCTAGGTTTGGACCTTTTATATAGATGCCACTTAGATGCCACCAGTACGCGGCCTGTGTGCAGGTTTCCGGCCTGCCTAGCACCAGCAAGCTGGTTCCTGGCCGCACTGGCGTGCGGCACTACAAGCACACGAGGGTCACACGCATGCCCCCGTGGAAAACGTACAAACTCCAGTCGCATGGGCTGGAAGCCCGGGCCACGTGGCCTCGGCATCTTTCTCATGCCAGACCAGAAATGTACGAACTCCAGATTCCTGCTTCGTGGGAATGATGGTGTTCGATTGATGAAAAACTCTCAGGGAGCGAGGTCTATGGAGTGCCAAAGCACCACTGTTGACCGGCCGAAACGAGCCTGGCGGCTGGCCTTTGCCGCGCTGGCTGCACTGGTAACCGCCGACTTGGCTTCCAGTCCAGCGTTTGCTGCCAGCCCAGCTTCATCCCGCCCAACTTCGAATCGGCAGCCAGAGCACAGCCTTAGCCGATCCAAGGCAGCCAAACCGATCTCCCTCCGGTTGGTGCCTGCGTCGGCTAGCCTGTGGGGCCGGAACGCTTCTCAGCGCTTCGTTGTCATCGGCACGTCTTCCGACGGCACGGAGCGGGACCTGACTCAGGTAAGCCGGTTCAGTCTGTCGAACCCGGATGCGGCAAAGATCGAAAAGAACGGACTGCTGCAGGCTGTCGCGGACGGTGAAACGACGTTAAAAGCAGAAGTCGAAGGCCAGGTGCTGCAAGCGAAGATCCGCATCGCAGGGCTGCAAGACAAGCGGCCATTGAGCTTTGCCCAAGACATTGGCGGCATATTCACCAAGAAAGGCTGTAACAGCAGCGACTGTCACGGCAGCGTCAAAGGGAAGGGCGGATTTAAGCTGTCGATGAACGCGCTTTATCCTCGGGACGACTACCAGTGGATTATCGAAGGTGGCGCCTATCAGGTTCTGACGGCCGAGGCCGGAGGGACGAAGGTGTCGCGCGTGGATCTGAAAGAGCCTGAAAAGAGCTTGTTGCTCGTGAAGCCAACCATGGCAGTCGCCCACGGAGGCGGCCAAGTACTGAACCCCGGCTCCGCCGACTACGAAACGATCCTGAGCTGGATTCGAACTGGTGCACCCTATGGTTCTGAAGGGAGCGAATCCGTCCGCGTCACCGGCGTCGAAGTGTTCCCCAAAGAAGTGGTCATCGGCGAGAAAGGGACCTGGCAGCTGCTTGTCACTGCCGGGCTTTCCAACGGGCGCCAGGAGGACTTCACCAGCCAGGTTTCTTACGCTTCGAACAACCCGGATGTGGCCAAGGTTGGCTCTGACGGGTTCGTCGAAGCGGTCAAGAGGGGAGAGACGGCGATTCTGATTCGTGCTGCCGGGTTCGCCACCAGCGTGCGGGTCGGCGTCGTTGGGAGTCCGGTCTCCGACTATCCAACGGTCAAGCGGCGCAATTTGATCGACGAGCAGGTGTTCGCAAAGCTTCGGCGATTCAACATCGTTCCCTCGGAACTGTCGAGCGACAGCGAGTTCCTGCGCAGGGTTTGCCTGGATCTGACGGGCACGCTGCCTCCACCGCAATGTGTGCGCGAGTTCCTTGCCAGCAAAGACCCGAACAAACGGGATAAGCTCATCGACATCCTGCTGGACTCTCCCGAATACGTCGACTACTGGACGTTTCGATTCTCCGACCTTTTCCGCGTCGCGCTCTACGCAGGGGGCTTTACTCCTAAGATGACCCATCCTTATTGGGAATGGATTCGCGACAGCATCGCCGAGAACAAACCTTACGACCAGATCGCGCGAGAGCGAGTCGCCGCCCAAGGGACCGCAGGCCCCACAGCCCACTACATGCCCGGCGAGTTTCAGCCCAACGACAACATGGCTGAACAGATTCGTGTTTTCATGGGTCGCCGGCTCGACTGCGCTCAATGCCACAACCATCCCTACGAGACGTGGGCGCAGGACCAGTATTGGGGGCTGGCTGCGTTTTTCGGACGCCTTTCCAGAGTCGGCGGCGTGCTGACTGATGTTCCGGGCGGTGGATTCGCCAAAGGTGGAACGGCGGGTCCTGCTCGTCCGACGTTGCATCCGAGAACGAAACAAGAAGTCCAGCCGGCCTTCCTGGAAGGTGAGGTGCTGCCAGAAGAGAAGAGAACGGACTTGCGGATGGAGCTCGCGAAATGGATGACTTCCCATCCCTACTTCGCCGAAGCGGCCGTCAACCGGATCTGGGGCTACTTTTTCGGGCGTGGCATCGTCGATCCGGTAGACGATTTTCGCTCGACGAATCCGCCGACGCATCCCGAGCTGCTGAAGGCGCTGGCAGCTGACTTCCGCTCGCACCACCACGACCTGAAGCACTTGATCCGAACCATCGCCCAGTCTCGGACTTACCAGCTTTCCAGCGCAACCAATGCGACCAACAAAGAGGATGTCACCAACTACTCCCACAGCCTGCCGAGGGGGCTCGATGCCGAGGTGTTGCTCGATGCCATCAGCAGCGTGAGCAGTGTGCCAGAAACGTTCTTTAGGGCTTCGGGTGTGGGTGGCACTGACCCGCGCGGTACGCGGGCCATCCAGATCAAAGACACCGACGTTTATCCTTCTCGCTTTCTCGACATCTATGGAAGACCGGACCGCATGAATGTGCCTCAGCGAGACAATCGGGCCAGCCTAAGTCAAGCTCTCCATATGCTGGCCGGGTCGACCTACACTCAAAAGCTGTCCCAGGCGGGCAGCCGGCTCGAGCGCCTGATCGAGAGCGGAGCTTCGGACCGCCAGATCGTTGAGGAACTTTGCCTGGCAGGACTTTCACGATTTCCTAGCCGCGATGAGGTGAACGAGCTCTCGTCGCTGGTGGCTCGAAACTCGTCACGCCGCCAGGCCTTGGAGGACCTGATGTGGGGATTGGTGACATCGCGTGAATTCGCATACAAGCATTGAGCTGGGTTGTGCCAGGCGGTGACGATAGCTTGCATCGTTCATCGCAAGCCAGGGGCACAAGCGCCGGGGGAGCGGCGCTCTCCCAGTTTTGCTGAGCCACAAGTTTTCGCAGCCCAAGCGAGATAAGGAGGGCAACGAGTCATGAGCAGATCAGGATGCTTGGAGTGCAATGCCAACGCCCTGCAGCGCCGCGATTTTCTTCGCGTGGGCTCTCTGAGCCTGTTGGGCATTGGCCTGGCTGATTACCTGAAGTTCAGCGCCTTACAGGCTTTCGAAGGCCGCAGCAGCAAGGGAAAGGCCCAGGCCTGTATTCTGCTCTGGCTGGAAGGCGGGCCGAGCCAGGTCGATACTTGGGATCCCAAGTCAAACAGCAGCTTCAAACCGATTTCGACGAACGTACCCGGCATTCAAGTCTCCGAGCTGTTGCCGCGCATGGCCCAGCAGATGGACAAACTTTCGATCATCCGCTCGATGCATACGGAAGAAGACAATCATCCGCAAGGCACCTACTACGCTCTGACAGGTCACCGGCCCAACCCTGCGATGCAGTTCCCCAGCTTCGGATCGGTCATCTGCAAAGAGATGGGAGCTCGCGACAGCGTTCCTTCTCACATCCTGATGCCGCAATGGGACAAAGAGCGCCAGTATGAGAAGTATTTCGAGAGTGCCTTCCTTGGCCCGGAATTCAACCCCATGTTGGTTCCAGACCCAAGCCAGAAGGATTTCCGAGTGGCAGACCTCACCTTGCCGAAGTCCCTGTCGATCGAGCGGCTGCAGGAGCGCCGCACATTCCTGAAGACTTGGGACAAGCTTCACCGGCAGAAGCTGCAGACAGCCGAGTATGCCAACATGGACTCGTTCGGCGAGCAGGCGTTGAACATGATCCTTTCGCCGAAGGTTCGGGATGCGTTTGATTTGTCCAAGGAGTCGGACAAGACCAAGGATGCCTACGGACGCGATGGGTTCGGACAGAGTGTGTTGCTGGCTCGGCGTCTGGTGGAAGCGGGCAGCCGTTTTGTCACTTCCGCGGGGTTCCCTTTCAATGCCTGGGACTCGCATGGCGAAAACGACAAGAACCATCGTGACAAGCTGGTTCCGCTGTTGGATCGTACAATGGCTGCTCTGTTGGAAGACTTGAAGCAGCGAGGCTTGCTAGAGTCGACTGTCGTCATCGCGATGGCAGAGTTTGGGCGCACACCCCACATGAATCCTAACTTCGGCAGAGATCACTGGCCCCATTGTTGGTCCCTGGCTCTTGGGGGAGGCGGCATTCGTGGCGGACAGGTGGTGGGCTCCAGCGACGAACGTGGCGCCTACGTTGCCGAGGGATTGACGACCATGGGTGACGTGTTCGCAACGATCTACAAGGCTTTCGGCATCGATTGGGAGAAGACCTACATGTCTCCGATCGGGCGGCCGATCAAGATCGCGAACTCGATCGACGACAAGACTGGAACGCCGATTCGAGCCTTGCTCTGAGTTGCACGTCCCGCGAGAGACACG
>VFZK01000269.1 GCA_016871215.1 Acidimicrobiia bacterium
GGTGCAATGGTGCGCGATTTGGGAGACCCGAAGGCGAACGACGTGGATGGTCACTATGACAAGCTTCTCAACTATGCCCGGCAATTCCTGCAACACTGTGAGCCATGCGACCTCAAGTGCAAACCGGCCGTGAAGCGCTGCGGGTATGCCAGGGAGGCGACTGGCAGATTGCGGTCACCACTTTTGCCGCACGGCACGGTTACGATCTCTGAAAAAACTGACTTTGGACAACGGCAGATTAAGTGGATCCAACCCGACGGTCACCGTAACCACGCTTTGGTAATCCCAACTCCGCAGCATGTGAAAAACTACCACATTGATGGGGAGGCTCCCTGCCAGTGGAATGATGCCGCTGGCGAGTTGCCGCTCTGGCCGTATCAAGACCTGTTCGGAGTCACAATCATTCCGGGAAACCTGCGGCATTCATATTCCGGACTTTGCTTCGCGGGTCGGCTCATCCGGCGAAAGCGAAACCGGTTTGCCCGAGCGGCTGTCGTTGCCGCGCACTGTACATTGGCCCCCGTGCTTGCCGGTGAGCAGCACGCAGCGCGACGGCGCGCACACCGTCGCCCCGGCATAACATTGAGTGAGCCGCATTCCCTCGGCGGCCATCGCATCCAGCCGAGGCGTCTTCAATTTCTGTTGTCCAAAGCACCCCAAGTCGCCGTAGCCCAAATCATCAGCCAGGATCAGCACGATATTCGGTTTGCGTGGCGGCAAGGAATTCGCGGTCGCCGGGCCTTCGTTCGGTGTTGGCGGCTGAGCCCCTGCGACCGCAGCGCTGGCCGTGAAGAGGATCACAAAAAGGATGCGAGTCATCGCCGAAGTCTCCGTTAGTTAACGAGTGGATTTGCACAGGTCTCAGCAATTATTGAGCTTACTCGCGATGAACCAAAGCCATCGCCGTCATGCGGTTGCGTTTGTGGTGCGTGCCGAAATTGGGAATGTTGAGCACGCCGCCGGCCGGGATCAACGTCGGCGCGCAGCCTGCGTCCATGCCGGTCAGTGTTTTGGCGCTGTGATTGACCAGGTCGTAGTAGCCACAACGCCATGTGACGAGGTTTTCACATGCGATCAAGTGGTTGCATCCGGCCTTCTTGAAACTCCACTCTTCCTCCTTGCCGGAGGCCAGCGAAACGCGGAGATGCCGCTTGCCGGTGGTCAGATCGTAACTGAAGCCGCTGCGGTCGATGACCAAGTCACCCAGCAGAATGTGCGGCGAATGGTACGCGGCTTCGGCCATTTCCCATGCGACGCTGCCATCCTTGCCGCGCAACGCTCGCCATTTGCCAGCCGCGTTGGCGTCGCGCTTGCCGAGCCGAACTTCGCTCGACAGATCAACCCACTTGCCGTCGCGCCACTCTTTCAAATGGCGGCAGGGTGCCAGCAACAAATCCCTCGAATCGGAGTAGGCGATGTTCGGCACGTACACGTCGAGCGGGAACTGCCAAGCCTGTTCCCCTGTCTTCAGATCCACTGCGTGCAATGTCGGCGGAACACTCGGCAACTTGCGACCCGCCTCTTGGTACTTGTTGTAAATCTTGTCGCCGATCAGATCGACGAAGTACACCTTGCCGCCGCCGACGCAAACTCCGCTGCGGTTGAGAAAGCCCCACTGTGCCTGCCGACTCCACAGCAATTTTCCCGTCTGACGATGCACTGCGATCAGGTGCGACATCGGCATCCGATCTCCAGCCCAGTCGCCACCGTTGCCATCGAAGCCTGCCTGGGCGTCGGCGATATCCCGCGGCCGAAACAAAGTTGCCACAAGCGTGTCGCCACTGACTCGCACGTTGCCCCAACGCAGGTCGCCTTCTACAGGAATCGGCCATTGCGACATTAGCTTGCCGCTGGCAGGATCGAACCGCAGCAGATTCTTGGCCGCGGCGACGTAAATGCCGTCCGGCTGCGACACGCAATCAAAGCCCGAAGCGCGGCAGCGTTCGGTCGGCGTCACTTCAAACTTCATCGCCTCCTCAAACGCCCACGGCTGCGGATGTTTCTTCGAGTGAATCCCCAGTCCCCCGCCGTTGCCGCCGAACGTGTACATCTTCGGCAAAGCGGACTCCCACAGCACGCGCCCCGTGTAAATGTCGATTGCCGCGAGCAGCCCCGGCCCTTGCAAGATCATGCGACCTTCAACGATTTGGGCTGGAACCGGCTGCGGGTTCAAACCATGACCCGATTGATGATCGACTTCGCCGTCGAAGTAGAACCGGGCGTGAGCGGCCTCGCCGCCGTACCACAGCAAACCGAGCGGCGCCTTGACGAGCTTGTCGGGCGAGGCGAGCGAATTAGCCGCGTCGCGGAATTCATGAGTCCAGTCGGCTGAGCCGGCGGGCGGACCTTGGCGGCGACTCATCTTCAGCGCACCGTCGGTCGCGCGCGTCGCCAGCACGCCGCCAAAGGGGCGCAGACAGTTGCGAACCGCATCGCTGTCCGCGTGGGCCGCGTCGGCCACGATCAGGCTCGCGAAGTACGGCGGCAAGCCGATCTTCTCCGGCGAGCCGGATGTCACGACCAGCCGATGCTCGGCGAACAATTGGCGTGCATCGAACGCGCGAGCCAAGTCGTCCGCGGCCGTCGCGTTTGGCTCGACCACGACCACATTCAGCTTCGACTTGCGCAGCAGGCTTTCCACCACGGCGCCGCTATTGGAGAGCACGACCAGACAATACCCGCCGGAAGCATCGGCCTGATCGAGCATCTCGGCGACATCTCGATCGCTTTGCTCAGTGGCGAGAGGCTTTACGGAAGTAGGGACAGTCGTCCGAGGTGGAGTCACTCGCGACGAAGCACTCTTGGAGAAGCCAAACACGCCTGTGGTCGTGCCGACTGCCAGCAATTCGCCATCCTGCGACCACGCCGTGACATTTCCTTTCACACCACTGACACTCGGCCGTGGCGTCGGCTGCGGTTTGACAAATTTCTCCTTCAGCAAAGCGCCCGTCTTGGCATCGAGCACGGCGCTGCTGTTGTCGCCGTCGACCATCAGTTTCCCATCCACGAGCGAGATTTCGCGAGACGGACGAAACTCCGCGTCGCCGTTCACCCAGCGCGGCTTGCCGTTGGCCGCATCGACCGCGTGGACATAGATGCCGTCGACCGGCCAGTAGCCGGCGACAAAGTACAAAACGCCTTCGTGCAATAACGGCTTGGTGCTGATCGGCCACGCCGACATGATCCGATCGTGCCCGATCACCAGCCGTTCGCTCGGACCGCCGCGAACTTTCCAGGCGAGCTTTCCGGAATGGTCGAGGCAATACAGATAGCCGTCGTCGGAGCCGAAGTAGACGTGCGATTGACTAGCCACCGGCGTTTGGCGAATCGGTGCCGCGGTAAAGAACTGCCAGCGCTGCTCGCCGGACTTCCCATTCAACGCCAACAGTGCCCCGTTATGCTCGCAGCCGACAAACACCAATTCGCCAGCCACGGCGGGAGAGTAACCCGTATCCATGCCCATCCGCTGGGTGTGCTGCCACGCCGGTTTGCGCGCAGGGAGTTCGACTCCCCAGCGATGCATCCATTCGTCGGCCCAACTGCTGGCGGGCAACGCCAATATCACCAGTAACAGGAATGTCTTCGTGCGGTTCATGGAAACTCCGATTTCTACAACTTGGTTTAGGGAGACGCCTGGCTGCTCTACTTCGGAAACATGTCAATACCGCGATCTAGTTCGCTGAACGCGGCTTATTACTGATAGGAAATTGCTTTTTTGACGCTGCGCGGTTCATCACGCAGTTGAGTTCGCGGGAAAACCTCGCTGCTATTTCTCCGCAACCGTCACCAGCCTGTCCTCGGGATTTTTCGTCAGCACCAGTCCGCGGAAGCGGTATTCCTGCGGTTTGGAATTGGAGTGGATTTGCAGGCCGATCGGACATTCGCGGAGCATTTCCGGTTTGTCGGTGAAATCGAAAATCAGCGTTCCGTTCGCGGCGAAACGGATGCGGTTTCCGATCACGAGAATTTCGACGAGGTTCCATTCGCCGCGCTTTTCCACCTTCGGCCCCGGCCCGACGGGCGCGACGCGGTTGCGGCGATACGCGTCCCAGATGCCCCAGTCCTGGCAGAACATCAGCAGCGGGCCGCGGAACCCGTGCGCGTTGTCGCCTTTGTCGGTGAACCGCTCGCCGAGCGCGGCGACCGCCGAGTGCATCGTCGAGTGCGCGGGCGAAAAAGTCTGCTTCACTTCGAGAATCAGCCGGAAATTCCGGTAGCTCTCCTTCGTGAAAAGGTAGGTGCTCGTCGGCACCGCCGCGGAATTCGCGCCCTTGATCGCGTCACCCTCGATCGACCAGATGTGCTTCGCGCCGTCCCAGCCCTCGAGGTCTTTGCCGTTGAAAAGCCGGATCGCGGCCTCGCTCGCGGGAAGTTTTTTCACGAGCGACTCGACGGCGGACGCACCCGCATCGGCGGCCAAAATCCGGCACGGAACGAAAACGGCGAGCGCGACGACGAGCGAGGAACAGATAGGAAATTGCTTTTTTGACGCTGCGCGGTTCAGGGAGAATTGCTTTTGCGCCGGGTTCATCAGCTGTGATTTTGCGCCTTCACGGATCGTTGGCAAGCATCGTTTTCGTGACTTTTGCAAAATGATACTGACTACTTGTTATTCCTAAGATCGTAACAATAGGCGACAACCGACTTTGTTAGCCATCGAGCAGCGCCGGCACCCTACCAGTAGCGTGTCCGAAGCGCGGTTCGTCGATGCCGTAGCAGGTGAGCAGCGTGGCGAGCAGGTTCGAGAACTCACCGTCGGGATAGCTGAGATGCCGGCCGTGCCTCAGCCCCAGTCTGCTCCCGCCGATGAGCAGCGTCGGGCGTGGCGGCACCGAACGGCTTGCGTCGTTCCGCACTGCGCCCCTCCGCCTCAGCATCTATCACGCCGCCGTCAGGCAAAACCCAGACCGACCGGTTTGGTCGGATCAACGCTGTGCCGTTAGGGAGTTGTGAGTTCCGGGAGATGTAAAGTTCATCCAAGAATTCTCGCTGCTTCCTCGTGTCTATCGCTCCCGGTCGGCATGCCCGGATCTGGCTGATGGCTTGTTCCGGTGTCTGACCCCGGCTGACCAAGTGGGCGGCTAACAAGGTTCCCGTGCGCCCGATTCCCGCCTGGCAATGCACGGCGACTGGATTGCAAAGCCCCCGTTGCCGCGTCAGGAAGTTCAAAAACTCAGCGAACTTCTCTTCAGTAGGAACGCCACCTTCTGGTAACGGCAACTCGTGGCAGACGAAACCTGCGGCCGCATAGGCTCGTGTCAGCTCGGGGTGGTTCAACAGACAGCAAATTGCCCGAATTCCGGCATTCCACAATGCAGGCAGATCGTCGTCCCAATCGCTCAGTGCTTGTCGCTGCCCGGACATCCGTTGGGGGTGAACATCGGGAATCGACATCCCGGCTAAAATGTCCCGCTCCACCCACCAAATATCCACTTTCCTGGCCTTAATCGAGGTCATCGAGACTTAGGATGTCGGGGGAGACGCGGACGAATCCACGTTCTCGCATGAATTCTTTGATCAAGTTGTAGCGACTCGTCTCGGGCCAGGTGCGGCAACCGTTGCGGCGTCGACGCTGATCCAGTTCCCGCATGAGTTCCGAGTGAGCGCTGAGCATCTCCAACGCCGTGGCCTCGTGCCGCCCCAGCGACAATTCCATGATCTGCCCACCGGTCTCGATGCAGGGCGTAAAATCCCCCGCTGGTGAAAGCCAGCCCGATAAATCCTGCGAGGCCAACTCCTGGGCTCTCCTGTTGAGCACATCTGTTGAAGACATGATTGACCCGAGTTTGACGCATGAACGCCTCCAGGTCAATCCGGGTCCCGTTGAAGGGGCTGGAACAAGGCGAGTGAGGTGGCGACGGGTTGGGGGGAGGCCCGCCCGGTTAAGAGCAGGCCGAGGTTGGTTTCAATGAATCATACCATTGAAGCCACTCCGATTGGCACCCGGGGAGGGGAGGGCTACTTCAGCGGGAACGGGGTGGCTCTCAGTGGTTGGTTGCCAACGGCCTCAACCAACAGCAATTCCACCCCCGCCCCGCTGCCTTCAACGTAGTGCCACTGGATCGCCACCAACGAATCTTCAAAGCCATCGCGGTTGAAGTCTCCGCGGGCCATTTCGGTGAGGTAGTAGCGTTTGCCGTTGAACTCGAACTGGATGCTGATCTGGTCAGAGTTGAAGATCCACAGCTTATCACTGTGCGGGTAGTGGCGAAGAGTCAGGTCTGCTTCGTTGCCAGCGCTGCGATAGTTGAGGAATCTGACCGGCAGGGAATACAGCAGCTTCGTTGGAAAATCCTTCGGCAACGATGAGCGAGGAGACTCATCAGCTTGGCTGAGAAACAACAGCGTGGCTGCTGTCGGGCGGAACCAAGTGTCCGTTGCGAAGTCGAAGCTGGTGAACGGGCTGGCTCCCCGCTTCAACGCCTCCACGTAATGCTCAACCGTTTCGACCCGGATGCGTTGGCCGGTTGCTGGAAGTCCGGGTGGCTGGGCTGGATTGTTGTTTGCTGTTGAACTGGCTGGTAACGCGAGAAAGTTGTAAGCGTCATCGTCAGCACTGCCAACTTTCACCTTTTCACCCATCAGCGTTGTTGCGGCCGCTTTGGTGAGATTGGTGCTCACGGTGAAACGGGTGAATTCCAACGGGGTGAGCAGGCGGGGCGGTTGTGAGGTGCGTTGGGATTGATGGTCCGTGGTGGTGCATGCCGTCAGGAGTCCGACTGCAAGGCAGCAAAGTCTTCGGAAGAAAGTTTGTTTGTAGTATGGACGTGGGGTGGGTGGCATGGAGGCTTGATGCTGGCTTCGGCACTCAGGCGGACTTGCAAGCGGGATTGGTGAACACTTTCAGGCTTGCCGAGCGGACAAATCCGAGGCAGAGTTTAAACAAGACTTCTTACATGGTGAAACAGGAGGGATGGTATCGTTGAAAGCAATTATTTTACAACACAACAATGGCGAAAGGTGGGTCAGCGTCGGAATGCTGGAAGCCATGCCTGACGGAACGGTGGCGTGTGATGCCGCCACGGAGGGGACTGCCAATTCGGAGTTTTACAACCCAACGCTTGACCGCAGGGTGAATGCCTCGGAGCCGGAGCCGTTCTTCCAAACGCTGGTGGAGTTTGTTGGCAACATCTATTTCCGATGGGTGTGGGTTGACGCGGAAATCAAGGCCAAGATGGAGGCTGCGTCATCGGCCTGATGGATGCGATTAAGCCGTGAGCACTGTCATCATGTCTGGCTACCTTTTAAAGAAGGTTTACGCCATTCGTGAGCGGTTCGCACCAAGCCGCATTACTTCCTTGGTTGGCAACTACAACCGTAAGGCATCGTACGTTACAATAGCGTATGAATCAGATAGTCAATAAATTCATAAGAAAAGTCGGAGAAGTCTTTATCCTTTGCTGGCTCAGTAATTACTTCTCATTTTCCCTCGATGATTTAATAAGAAAGCAATGGATCTTTTTTGCATTTTTATTCTCATTGGCAATAGTTTGGAAACTTACTGGCGGTCGTGATTCGTTAACTTGTGACGAGGTTGGGGAACAAGAG
>VFZK01000270.1 GCA_016871215.1 Acidimicrobiia bacterium
CCCAGCTACGCTCCGGAACTCAACCCGGACGAACAGGTCTGGAACCATGCCAAGGCGCGGCTGGCGAAACGGTTTGTGGCCACCAAGGCGGAGTTCAAAGCGGCGTTGTTTTCAATCTTGCTTTCGAGTCAGCGCTCTCGTCAACTGATTCTGTCTTTCTTCCAACTTGCTGAGACTAAGTATGCAGCAGAGACCACTTAGTGCTGGTACTTGCGCAACTATTGATAGTACAGCCTTGCTTGAGACCTCTGGCTGTAAGAAACTAAATTGTGCCACTACGATTCATTTTCTGGAGGCTTCCATTTCCAGGCTCTTCGCGCCCTTGTGGTCCTGGCGGCCCTGTGCTTTCATTCTCCTGTTCGGCGTTTCCTGCAATCCGGTTCCACGCTCCCCAGATACAGTAAGCATCGCTATCGAAGCCGGCCCCAACAACCTCGATCCTAGAGTTGGACTGAGTTCCGAATCGGAACGGATCCACCAGCTTCTTTTCAACTCACTGGTCAGACGCGGCGCCCGGTTTGAGATCCTGCCCGATTTGGCCGAGCGCTGGGAAACGCCTGACGTGACCACCTATCGCTTCATCCTGCGCCCGGGAATACGCTTCCATAATGGAAAGCTTCTATCCTCGGCCGATGTGCGCTTCACCCTCCAGTCATTGCTCAACGGCCAGATCACATCGCCAAAGACCTCGACCTATCGGGTCATTGACCGTATTGAGACACCAGATAACCAGACCATTGTCTTTCGGCTAAAGGAGCCCAATGCCGCCTTCCTTTGGAACTTGACTAACGGCGGCATTGGTATTGTTCCGGATGGCGCGGATGCCAATTTCCAGAAGAAGCCTATTGGCACGGGACCGTTCCGGTTCGTCTCCTACGCCCACGAAGAGGAAGTGGTTCTGGAAGCTAATCCTGACTACTTCCGAGGACCACCGACGGTTCGACGAGTCAGCTTCAGGGTCATTCCTGATGCCACGACGCGCGCTTTAGAGCTGCGCAAAGGGTCCGTGGATATTGGCCAGAATGTCTTGCCGCCAGATTTCGTCAAGGCGCTCGAGCGCGAGCCGCACTTGCGGGTCGAAACGGTTGCGGGCACGAACTATCAGTACCTGGCACTGAATATGAAGGATCCTCTTCTGGCCGACAAGCGAGTGCGCAAGGCGATTGCTTTTGCCGTGCCGCGGGAGGACCTCATTCGTTACTACTGGCGCGACCTGGTCACTCCTGCCTCTGGATTGTTGCCGCCGAATCATTGGGCCTACGAAAGCCATGTGGAGACCTATCCTCACGATCCCGCTCGCGCACGGCAACTGCTGGATGAGGCTGGACTCAAAGACCCGGATGGCGAAGGGCCGCAGCCACGCTTTGCTTTGACCTTCAAAACGTCAACCGACGAAAGCACCCGCCAGGTCGCGGCTGTCATTCAACAACAACTCAAAGAAGTGGGCATTCGGGTGGACTTGCGTTCCTATGAGTTTGGAACGTTCTATGGAGACATTGTCCGCGGCAACTTCCAGATGTTCACGCTGCGATGGATTGGCGGCAACAACGACCCGGACCTGTTCGAGCGCGTGTTTCACTCTCGGGAAGCGCCGCCGAGAGGCTACAATCGGGGAAGGTACGAGAACGCGAGGGTCGACGCGCTCATTGAGTTTGCGCGCAGAGAAACGGATCTTGAGAAGCGTCGATTGGCGTATTCCGAGCTTCAACAGACTGTCGCCGACGAACTGCCGTACATCAGCCTCTGGTATCTCAAGACCACCTGTGTTTACAACCGCCGCCTCTCCAACCTGGAATTGTCCCCAGCCGGTCACTTCGATTTCCTGCAGAATCTGACGCTCGACGGCTCTTGGTCAGCGGGTCTTGGCCAGCAAAGTGGAGAAGAACATCGTCTGAAGTGATGACGGCGAGAAGTTGCGGCAGGCCTGCGGAACGCCTGACAAAGCAGGATCCTCTTCAATGAACGAGCTGAAGAACGATACGCTTCTGCCTGGCAGCTCAAGGAACAACCAGCGTTGGCCAAGTCGGGATGGGAGCGCGGCTCTGCCAGGGTCCCGTCAAAGTCCAAGCCCTCTGTGACGGTCGGGCTACTGAACAGCTCGGTTACGCCAAAACAGTAGCCCGCGCGTCAGCAAAGGCTCCATGTGGTCGCGAGAAGTTATGGGACTTTGGCGGAACCCTGGCGGCTCTGTCGCCAAGGACGCCAAGACAAAGTGTTAAGGTTTTCCATGAAAGCCTCTAGAATGGTGCGGGCCCTTCAAGCTGGACTTGCTAAAGGAACTTGAGGTTTTCGAGATGAACTCGACTCCATCCCCGCGCAGACTGAGGATCCAGCCAGGACTGGCTGCTCTAGCCAGTTGGGTGTGGCTCGGGGTTGCGGTGTCAAGCATTCAAGGAGCGCCTGCAACCCCTCAATCGGAGTGGCTGGTAGAGGCTGGCTGGTTACACAAGCAAGCGAAGAATCGGGTCATCATTGCCGACACGCGCAGCGAACAGCAGTACCAGCAGGGACATATTCCTGGAGCCGTCTGGCTGGACATCTCGGGCGTGGTGGCACGCACCTCAGAGTCGGCGCTGCCGGTTCTGCATCAAGAGTTGGCTGCCAAGTTTGCCACGCTCGGTATTACAGGTGCGGAACAAGTCGTCTTCTATGACGAGAGCATGGGGACGAAAGCGCCCAAGGCACTCTGGTTTCTGACCTACGCCGGATACCGCTGGGGACGCGTCCTGCACGGGGGATTTGACGCTTGGCAGAAGGCCGGGCTGCCGGTGAGCACGGAGAAAGCAGTGCGGCCCCCCACTCCGTTTAGTGTCAGCCCCAATCCGGCAGTACTCGCCTCAGCAGACTATGTTGCCAAGCGCATCGGCAACAGAAATGCGGTAATCTTCGATGTACGCAGCCGCGACGAGTTTGCCGGCAGAGACGGTTCGCGGCACTGCGCCCGCAGTGGCCGAATCCCCGGAGCCGTCTGGCTGGAATGGTCCCAGCTCCTGGAGACTCCCTTGAGCTACCGGAGCGTTGCCGACCTCGAGAAGCGTTTGAAAGATGTTGGCGCTACGCCCGACAAGGAAATTCTGGTTTACTGCCACCTGGGCAACCGGGCATCGAACAGCTACCTGGCGCTGCAACTCTTGGGCTACGCACGCGTCCGGAACTATGTGGGATCCTGGCACGAGTGGGCGGCACGTCTGGATTTGCCCGTGGAGAAAGATCAATAAACAAGGAGGGCAGCTCATGCCATTCCGTCGACAGGTTGCAACACGGTCTCTGCTGTTATGGGGTCTTTCTGCTGGGTTGGCTCTGGCCCAGACGACGGACCCAGGCTCCCTAGACTCAAAGGCTGCCGGGGAATCACTCCCCAGCGGGCTCAGTGGGGTCAGAACAATCTACGTGATTCCCATGAGAGACCGGCTGGAACACTTCTTCACTCACGAGCTGGTCAAGTGGGGCCGTTTCGAAGTGACGATCAACCCACGACAGGCGGACGCTCTGCTCTCCGATACAACCGAGGTTGATCTGAAACAGCTGATGACTCCGGACGCCAAGATACGGAAGACCGCGGCCAGAACCCGCGGCACGGCGTTTCTGATCGACCTGAAGACCGAACGCGTTCTCTGGTCGGCTGCCAGAAAGCCTTCAGACTCTTTCTGGATGGGAGGGGCGAAGTCGGTGCGCGAGTTGGCGGAGGAAATTGTGGGCCAGCTCAGAAAGGATGTTCAAACGAGAGGGCAGTAAGAGCGTGAAGGTTCCCAGTGCACCCGCATGGTCTGCCAGCGGGCAGGCCATGTCTGTTAGGACAAGACAGACAAGTGAGGACTATGACGAAAGCAATCATCCGAACCGACAAAGGCGATATCAACATTGACTTCTTCGATGTGGACGCTCCCGGCACCGTGGCCAACTTCGTGAAGCTGGCAGAATCGGGTTTCTACAACGGGCTGTCGTTTCATCGCGTCATCTCCAACTTCATGATTCAAGGTGGATGCCCCCGAGGAGATGGCACCGGAGGACCCGGTTACAGCATCAAGTGCGAAATCAACTCCAACAAGCACCTGGCAGGATCGCTCTCGATGGCGCACCGCGGGAAGAACACCGGTGGGAGCCAGTTCTTCATTTGTCACTCATCGCAGCCACATCTTGACGGAGTCCATACCGTTTTCGGCCGTACCCAAGACATGGCGGTCGTCAACGCGATTCGCACCGGAGACAAGATGAATGAAGTCGTCATCGTGAAGGAGGCATCATAAGCGGGTTTCCGAAACGTCTGCCTGTTTCGCAAGGTGGGGGAAGGCCGTTAGCCATTCCAGGTTGGGAATTCGAGAAAGGTCGTATGGATCAATTGGAGAGCGACAAATGAACCGCCGCCAGTTCTTCTCCTCAAGTCTCGTTCCACTCGTGGCCACTTCCATGAACGCCGCGCCGGCGGCATCGCATCCATTGCCGTCCCCGCCAGCTCTGCCCTTTCAGGCAGAGAAAAGCAAGCTCACGATCACGGGCATTCGCATGGTGCAGCCCAGGCCCAAGCGTCCTGTGCCGGCCTATATGCCCAAGCCAGGCTCCTGGTCGGCAGGCGGCGTTGAAGTCGCGAACCCCATGTCGATCTACGCCAAGTACAAAGCGCAGCGATCGCTGTTTATGGCTGACGACTTGGGACCAGACGCCGTAGAGATCACGACAGACCGGGGAGTGAAAGGAATTGGCTATGGCGGCCCAGGTGCGGCTTATGTGGTTGAAAAGCACTTCCCAAAACTTCTGATGGGTGAAGACCCGTTCAAAGTCGAGCAGCTTTGGGACATTCTTTGGCGTTCCACGCTGTACTACGGTCGCAAGGGCTTGGTCGTCCACGCCATCAGCGCCGTAGACAACGCGCTTTGGGACATCGTCGGAAACGCTCTGGGGATGCCAGTCTACAAGCTGCTGGGCGGGCAAACCAAGGAACGCATTCCAGCCTACTGTACGGGCAACGACATCGAACAGCACATCGAGTTTGGCTACAAGAAGATCAAGCTCGCCATTCCCTACGGGCCTGCAGACGGACGGGAGGGGATGAAAAAGAACGCCGCGCTCGTCAGGCGAACCCGCGAATTGTTGGGCCCTGACGGGGAAATCATGCTCGACTGTTGGATGGCCTTCGACGAGCGCTATACCATTGAGCTGGCCGAAATGCTGGAGTCCTATCGTGTCTACTGGATGGAAGAGTGCCTCCCTCCGGATGACTACGCTGGCTTTGGCAGGCTGAACGCACAGATCAAGTCGACGCGGATTGTCACGGGAGAGCATGAATACACGCGCTATGGATTTCGCTTGCTGCTGGAATACAAGGCAGCCAGCATCTGGCAGCCGGATATGAATTGGTGTGGCGGCCTCACCGAATTGCGCCATATTGGCGCGCTGGCTGCGGCACACGACATACCGGTGATCCCGCATGGCGGCTGGCGCGGCGGCGCACCGCATTACATTTTTTCCGCGACCAACAGTCCCTGGTGCGAGATGTTTCTGCCCGCGCCGGGCGGCCCGAAGGAACTCTATAGCCGATTTGAAGAGGAAAACCAGATTACGCGCGGCCCTGAAGGCATCTACATGCGGCCTTCCGAGCGGCCAGGGTTTGGGTGGGAACTGGAGACGTGATTTGGTATAGCAGCCGGTGGCGCGGACGCTGGCCCAGAGGGTCAGCGGCTGGAGTCAAGCCGTTTGGAACCC
Source organism: Acidimicrobiia bacterium (assembly GCA_016871215.1). Lineage (GTDB taxonomy): Bacteria > Acidobacteriota > Terriglobia > Versatilivoradales > Versatilivoraceae > VFZK01. Next base: position 5,701 of record VFZK01000270.1, read on the forward strand.
CTGCAGCTGGGTGGCGGCCCCGGCAAGTGCCGACCGGATCTGGGGGATTCCAACGCCGCGTGTAGTTGGGCTGGGTCTTCCACATTTCATTGATTGCTGCCTCGAAGGCGGAGCAGTCGTTCGGCGTCGGGGGACAGGCGCCGATAGTCCTCGCCCTGGCCCCTGGTTGCCTCCGCAACTACCGGATCCCCTTGAAGGCAGACCAGGAAGTGATTGTCTGCAGCGAAGCCAAGGGGACGGTCGAAGCATTGCCCGTCGATCTTGGGAGCGAAGTTCGCCGCAGGCAGGTGTTGGCCAGACTCGCCCAGCGGGAAGCGCCGTTGCGTGTGGATCAAGCGCGGTTAGGCTTGCTGAACGGCGACTCCCATCTCGAAGCGGAACGGAACTCTGACGTTCGGCAAGCCAAAGCGGCGCTCGACGAGGCCCGCTTGCGTTACCAGCGAGCGAAAACGCTGATCCAGAACCGCGGCATCTCTCAAGAGCGGTTTGATGAGGCCGAGATCCAGCACCGAAGTGCCGAGGCTCGCTACCAGGCAGCACTGGAGAATTTCCACAACCAGACAGCGCTTGTCGAACAACGGGCGGCTGAGCTGCAGCTGGCCCGCAAGCAGTTGCAGGACACCGTCATCCTGGCGCCGATGGACGGGGCGGTCAGTGCGCGCCACGTAACGCGCGGCGTATATTCGCGCAGAGGCACAGGTCGTAACGCTCGTACGCTCGAAACCGCTGCGGTTGCACTCCGTAGTACCTGAGGCGGCCGTAGCATCGCTTCGGCCGAACCAGCTGGTCACGTTGTCGGTGGACGCCTATCCGGGAAAGACGTTTGGGAGGGGGCATCAGCCGCATTAGTCCGTCGCTGGATGAAAAAGCTCGGACATTGACTCTCGAGGCAACGGTCCCGAACGCGGACGGCGCGCTCAAGCCTGGGCTTTTCGCGTCGGTTCGCCTGTTAGTGGCCCGGGAATCGCCGGCTCTGATGGCGCCCGCAACTTCGCTGTTCGCATTCGCCGGCCTTACAAAACTTTACGTGGTGGAAGGGAACCGCGTTGTCGAGCGGGTGGTGAAGACCGGCCTTCGAGAGAGTGGCTTCGTTGAGATTCTCACTGCTCGGCTTTGGCCAGACGCTCAATGTGTTTTCCTCGCTGGGCATTTTGATGTTGTTCGGCGTCGTTAAGAAGAACGCAATCTTGCAGATCGATCACATGAACAACCTGCGGCACGAGGGGATGGCGCGTTACGAAGCCATCATGCAGGCCTGTCGCGACCGGCTGCGCCCGATCTTGATGACAACCTTTGCGCTCGTGGCTGGCATGCTGCCGATGGCTTTCGGAACGGGAGTGGGGTCGGGGGTACGGCGGTCCGTGGCGATTATTGTGATCGGTGGCCAGACACTCTGTTTGCTGTTGACGCTGCTCGCGATTCCCGTAGCTTATTCCCTGCTCGACGATCTGGCGACGTCGCCCGTCTGGGCACGTCTGGCACGAGCCTCGGAAGTGGCCATGAACCGCTTCCGCAGGCGGCTGGCCGAGGCAGCCTCTTCGCTTTTTGGCTGAGGAAACCAAGCAGTGCGGTGTGAATCGTTACCTTATCAATAGTTGCGCAAGTACCAGCACTAAGTGGTCTCTGCTGCATACTTAGTCTCAGCAAGTTGGAAGAAAGACAGAATCAGTTGACGAGAGCGCTGACTCGAAAGCAAGATTGAAAACAACGCCGCTTTGAACTCCGCCTTGGTGGCCACAAACCGTTTCGCCAGCCGCGCCTTGGCATGGTTCCAGACCTGTTCGTCCGGGTTGAGTTCCGGAGCGTAGCTGGG
>VFZK01000271.1 GCA_016871215.1 Acidimicrobiia bacterium
CACTGTCGGGCTGACCCGCCGCGGCGGCCAAGACAATCCGGCTTCGCCTTACCACCTGTTGGGGTGTTCCGTGGGCCTTCAACCAGCGCTCGATTCCCCCTCGATCGGTGGCACTCAGCGTCAGTGGAGGCAAAACCATCGGCATGCCCAAACAATAAACTAATTTCCTGTTATTGTCCAGTTAGTTGTTGGACACTACACTAGGAACTCACAACCTGCGCCTCACAACAGCGCAAGGTCCCGTCAGCGCCAACGTGGAACTAAGCATGTCTCAATCCAAGTAGATGAGGTCGGCCCGAAGCAATGGACTGTTGAAAACACAGAAGATGGTGCGACTCCCCCTTACCAGAAATGGAATGAAAATACCCCAGAAGTGGAATCTTCAGGCCACAACTGGGAAAATTATTCTCCTATTATATTAACTGGTTCGTGGACGACAGTGCCACTTCCAGGCCGTTGAAAGAATCGTCTCAAGCGAGTCAAACGTCGGCTTCCACCCCAATATCTCCCTTGCGCGAGTCGAGCTGCCAACCAAGATCGACGGATCGCCAGGGCGCCGAGGCGACCCGACCCAATGGATCGGCTTTCCCGTCACGCGCTCGGCACATTGAATCACCTCTTTCACGGAGAAACCCTTTCCGTTTCCAAGGTTCAGCACCACGCTGGGCTCTCCCTCCAGCAGATAGCGAAGGCCAAGCACATGAGCCTTGGCCAAGTCGGTGACGTGAATGTAGTCTCGCACGCAGGTGCCGTCTGGCGTGTCATAGTCGGTCCCAAAGATATGGATCTGTTCCCGCTTTCCGGAGGCCACATCCAGCACGAGAGGAATCAGATGGGTTTCCGGATCATGCCACTCGCCGATGTCCGCCGACGGGTCTGCCCCAGCTGCGTTGAAATAGCGAAAGATGACCGACTTCAAGCCGTAAGCAGAACCGAAATCGCGCAGCATCCTCTCCACCATCACTTTGGAAGCGCCGTAGGGGTTTATCGGGTCTTGCGGATGATCTTCGGTTATCGGCACCCGACGAGGATTTCCGTAGGTGGCGCAGGTCGAAGAAAAAATGAGGGCTTTCACCCCGGCAGCCTGCATGGCGGTTAGCAAATTCAGGGTCGAAGCCACATTGTTCCGGTAATACTTTGCGGGGTTCGTGACGGATTCCCCGACATAGGCGTAGGCGGCGAAGTGCACAACCCCATCGATCTTATGGGCTGCGAACAGCGCTTCGAGCAGTCCCAGGTCCGCTAGGTCCCCATGGACAAAGTCCACATCAGCCACGAACTCACGGTGTCCATAGACGAGGTTGTCAAGCACCAGGATCCGAAAACCTTCATTAACCAACTGTCGGATGGTATGAGATCCAATGTAACCCGCGCCGCCCGTTACGAGAATGTTTCCCATGGTTGCTATGCCTGCACCTTTCGCCTAGTCCGGGATTTGGATGAATTCTTGCAGAGTCTCAAGAGCAGGCTCAGTTGACCGGCTGTCTTGGAATGGCCGGTCTTTCGAAGATGAGTTCACCTCGAGTCAAGTCGGCATCGGCCAGGACATGATCGCCTGGCAGGATCTCGCCATCGAGTATCTTCAAGGCGAGCTTGTCTTGAATCAGCTGTTGAAGTGCTCTTCTCAACGGCCGAGCGCCGTATGCCGGATCGTAGCCTTCTCTCAGAAGAAGCTCGCGAGCCCGGGCAGTAAGCTCGAGCGAGACCTTCTTGTCCGCGAGGACGCTCTGCAAGCGCATCAGCTGGATATCGACAATGCGGTCTATCTCAGCCCGGCCTAGAGCGTTGAAAACGATCAGGTCGTCGATGCGGTTTAGGAACTCCGGTTTGAAGGTCGCCCGTAGCGCCTCAAAAACTTGCCTCTCCATTTCGGACCTGTCCTTCTCACCCAACTCCTGAATCCAGGAGCTGCCGACGTTCGATGTCATGGTGACGACGGTATTCCTGAAGTCGACGGTCCTTCCCTTGCCGTCGGTCAGCCGGCCATCTTCCAGAATCTGCAGGAGCACGTTCAAGACTTCTGGATGTGCCTTCTCAATTTCGTCAAACAAGATCACACAATACGGTCGCCGCTTGACGGCCTCAGTAAGGTATCCGCCTTCCTCATAACCCACGTAACCTGGCGGAGCACCAATCAACCGGGCAACCGAGTGTTTCTCCATGTATTCAGACATGTCGAGTCGCACCATGGCCTTCTCGTTGTCGAACAAAAAGTCGGCCAGGGCTCTGGCGAGCTCAGTCTTCCCCACTCCGGTGGGCCCCAGAAAAATAAACGAACCAACGGGTCGCGCGTGTTCTTGAAGCCCTGCCCGGCTTCTTCGAATCGCGTTGGATACCGCGGCGAGGGCGCGTTCCTGACCGACTACCCGGCCTCTTAATCGTTCCTCCATGTGCACGAGCTTCCCGATCTCGCCTTCAAGCATCTTGGCCACGGGTATGCCTGTCCACTTGGAGACGATTAGGGCGATGTCTTCCTCATCCACCTCTTCCTTCAGCATTGGCGAATTCTGCTGGAGCTCAGCCAGGCGCTTATTGGCGGTCTCCATCTGCTTCTGCAACTCCACTCGCGCCCCATAGCGAATCTCCGCCACCTTGCCGAGGTTTCCCTCGCGCTCGTACGTTTGCTCTTCCAGTTTCGTTTGTTCGATTCTTTCCTTCAGATCCCGAATCCGAGCGATGACCTCCTTCTCGTTTTGCCAGCGCACTTTCATTTCGCCAGACTTCTCTCTGAGTTCGGCCAGCTCGCGTTCCAGACTCGCCAGCCGCTCAAGGGAGGCTGGGTCATCTTCCTTCTTCAAGGCCTGCCGCTCGATTTCCAGCTGCCTGATCCGCCGCTCAACTTCGTCGATTTCCACGGGTAACGAGTCGATTTCCATGCGGAGCGACGCCGCCGCCTCATCCACGAGGTCGATCGCCTTGTCCGGTAGAAAGCGGTCAGAGATATAACGATGGGAGAGGGTTGATGCAGCGACAATGGCCGAGTCCTTGATCCTGACGCCGTGGTGCACTTCATAGCGTTCCTTGAGCCCGCGTAGTATGGCGACGGTGTCTTCGACCGTGGGTTCTCCAACGTAGACCTGCTGGAAACGCCGCTCCAGTGCTGCGTCCTTTTCGATATGTTTCTTGTACTCGTTCAACGTCGTGGCCCCAATGCAACGCAGCTCGCCACGCGCCAGTGGCGGCTTCAACATATTGGACGCATCCATCGATCCTTCAGCGGCGCCTGCACCAACCAGGGTGTGGAGTTCATCGATGAACAACACCACCGATCCCTCGGCCTCTGAAACCTCTTTCAGCAACGCTTTCAAGCGGTCTTCGAACTCACCCCGATACTTGGCCCCAGCCACCATTGCACCCAAGTCAAGGGCGACGAGCCGCTTCTGCTTCAAGCCTTCCGGGACGTCACCCGCAACAATCCTCTGGGCAAGCCCTTCCACGATCGCAGTCTTCCCGACCCCCGGCTCTCCAATCAGCACTGGATTGTTCTTGGTTCGGCGGGAAAGCACCTGAATGACACGCCGCACTTCTTCGTCTCTGCCAATCACGGGATCCAGTTTTCCGCGCCGCGCGAGTTCAGTCAGGTCTCGCGCGTAGCGCTGAAGCGCCTGATATTTGTCCTCAGGATTCTGATCGGTAACGCGCTGGTGGCCTCGAATGGAAACCAACACCTGAAGAACCTTCTCCGGAGTGACCCCGTTGGAAGCCAGGATACGATGGGCCTCGGCCCCTTTCGATTCCGCGAGCCCAAGTAGAAGGTGTTCCGTGCTGACATACTCGTCCTTCAAGCGATCAGCTTCGCGAAACGAGGCGTCCAACACTTTGTTGAGATTCGGAGAAATGGGCCGGCCCGCCAAACCCTGGACCGTAGGCAGCTTTGACAACGCCTTTTCGACTTCACCAAAGAGCAGTCCCTGAGCAACTTCCAGCTTGCTGAAAATGGGCGCAATGATGCCCTCTTCTTGAAGCAGCAGAACACTGAGGAGGTGTTCTGGCTCGATCTGAGGATTCGACCGTTCCCCTGTCAGTCGCTCTGCTCCAACGAGAGCTTCCTGCCCCTTAAGTGTCAGCTTGTCATAACGCATAGACATTTGCAGTCTTTCCACCCTCCAGTGGAATGAATCCGCAGAGTTCACTGGCCCTGACGGTGGAGAGGGTTTTCACTCCATCGCTGGAAATTCCTGTTCTGCCTAAGCCAGCGATACCCTGATCTGCTTGGGTCTCGTCTCCTCTCGCTTCGGCATTACGATCTTCAAGATTCCATCTTTGTAGTCTGCTCGAATCTTTTCCTGATCGATCGTCGTAGGCAAAGTAAAGGATCGTGCAAACGTGCCGTACGAACGCTCCATGCGATGGAAGTTCTCTCTTTTGGCTTCCTTTTCAAACCTTCTTTCTCCCCGCAGGATGAGGGTGTTGTTCTCCACCTGAATGTCGATGTCTTTCTGATTAATCTCGGGTAGCTCCGCCTTCAGAATGACTTCGTTTTCAGTCTCATAAATGTCGACCGCTGGACTCCAGAGCGCCGAGCTAAGGGCCTCTTCCCCAGGGCGAACACCCCGCATTGATTCGTCAAAGAGGCGATTCATTCGGTCCTGCAGAGTCAACAGATCCTTCAAGGGCTCCCATTTTGTAAGACTCATGAGTATTTCCCTCCGCCACTGATTTAGCACGGCGATAGCATAGAATCTGCTCAGGACACTGTCAAAGTCGTCTGGGTACGAAATCTAGTCGAGCACCCGCAGAAACAAACACTTCAGATAGAATGTCTCCGGCATGGCTAGAAGAAACGGATGATCTGGGCCTTGAGTCCTTTTTTGAAGCACCTGAACTCTGCGGCGTGCATCTGAGGCAGCCTGGGTTAAGAGGTTCAGAAAGAGAGTCTCATCGATGAGTTGCGAACAGCTGCAGGTCACCAGCACTCCGCCTGGCTTCAGCAGCCGCAAAGCTCGCAGGTTGATCTCTCGATACCCCCGCACAGCTGCTTGCACTTGCGAACGGTTTTTGGCAAAGGCAGGAGGGTCGAGAACGATCGTATCAAAGCGTTTCTTCAACTGGTCATACAGCTTCAGACGGTCAAACACATTCTCCGTCTCGAAGCGAATATTGCCGCAGCCGTTCAGTTCGGCGTTGCGCCGACCCTGGGAGATGGCTGATTCCGACAGATCGATGGCCTCGACCTCGTCGCACATGGACGCCAAGTGGACTGCAAACCCCCCGGCGTAACAAAAACAATCCAAGGCCGATCCACGCGCCGCGGTCGCCGCCCAAGCTCGATTCTCTCGCTGGTCCAAGAACGCCCCTGTCTTCTGGCCGCTCATTAGCTGATAGGAGAAAAGCTTGCCGTTCTCATGGCAAACTACCTCTCCGGTGTAAGAACCGTGAAGGATCGACATCGTCTGCGGCAGCCCTTCCAGCGTACGGACCTTGCTGTCATTGCGTTCAATGATGGCCCGCGGGTGAAACATCTCCAGCAGCAGCTCTGTTAGGTCGGGTTTGATCTGTTCGGCCCCCTGGCTGAGCGTCTGGATCGAAAACGCCTCTCCATAGCGGTCGACAATGATAGAGGGCATCCAGTCGCCTTCGCCATGAATCAGGCGAAAGGCATCTGAATTGTGGACGACACGCTGGCGCAGGTGCCAAGCCTGCTCGATTCGCTGTCTCCAGAAGTCCCGGTCGACGCTGCGATCGTCTTGAGTGATCAGTCGCAGCGCGATGAGCGAGTCGGAGCTGTAGAAGGCCCTTCCATGGAAGCGCCCGGTCTTATCCTTGAGTGAAACGATGCTGCCGGGGCCGGCCTCGCAAACCAAAACATCGCTTCGGTAGATCCACAAGTGCCCTTCCTGCAAGCGGCGTACAGCTTTGTGCGATATCACGGCATGCCCGCTGCGCATGGGCCCGACTGTAGCATACAAGCGTTGCCCAGTGAACCGTGGTTGTGGTCTCATCTAGGCCGTGAACGTCTCTGATTTCCAGTACTCGCTCCCAACGGAGCTGATCGCATCCCATCCCGCCGAACCGCGCGACCGGGCACGGCTGATGCTGGTCGATCGTGCGACCGGTGAGCTTTCACATCACCTCTTCACTCAGCTTCCCGAGCTTCTGAGCCCGGGCGATTTGCTGATCTTCAACAACACCAAAGTCTTCCCCGCACGATTGCTGGGACACCGCCTTGGCCTGGCCTCTCACCGCTATCCGGATGGGAAGGCGCCTCGTGCCTCAATCGAGGTCTTGCTACTGAAGCCGCTTGGAGATGACATTTGGGAAGTGCTGGTCAAACCAGGACGTAAGATGCGTGTTGGCGAGCGCGTACGGTTCGGCAGCCGCCTCGAGTGCGAGGTTGTGGATCGAGGCAGTTTGGGAGCTCGCAAGGTCAGGTTCAGCTACGAAGGTAACTTCGATGACGTAATCGACCTCGTGGGTCATGTGCCCTTGCCACCTTACATTGGCCGGCCCGCCCGCGCACAAGACAAGACCGACTATCAGACTATCTTTGCGAGAAAGCGAGGGGCTGTGGCTGCGCCAACGGCTGGCTTGCACTTCACACCCGCGGTGCTGCGAAAGCTCAAGGAGAGGGGAATCGAGACTTCTGAGGTCACGTTGCATGTTGGTCTAGGAACGTTTCAGCCCGTTCACGCAGAGAGAGTTGAGGATCATCAAATGGACTCCGAGCGATTCGAGATACCCGAGGAAGCGGCTCAGGCCATCCAGCGAGCCAAAATGCAGAAGCGACGCGTAATCGCTGTGGGAACGACTGTGGCACGGACGCTGGAATCGTCCGCCAAACGTCACGGAGGCATGGTCGTCTCGGAGGCAGGAGAGACTTATCTCTTTGTTTATCCCGGTTTCCGATTCTCATGCCTCGAAGGGCTGTTAACAAATTTCCACCTGCCCGCGTCAACGCTGCTGATGCTCGTTGCAGCTTTCGCCGGCCGAGAAACGATCTTGAACGCCTACCAACAAGCGGTCGAAGCGAAGTATCGCTTTTACAGCTATGGCGACTGCATGCTGATCGTTTGAGTCATTTCATTAGATTATTCGCTCTGGGATCATTGCCGGATTCCTAGCGAGCAAGAAACGCCTGGAGGCTCGATCTATTACTGTCAACGGCGTAACCACTAAAGAAAAAGCCTCGGCGTCCGAACAAGGAGGCTGGTGGCGGGAATCTTGCGTTGACTTGGAGCACGTTTTTCGGGAGAATCCCGCCAGCGATTCGCACGCACCACGATCACCTTCACCATGAGATCGGGAGCATTTCAGGAGGCGCAAACAGCAGCACCTTTCCTTAGGCGTTTGTGCCGCCAGTGGTGGGCTTTCCTCGTCCCGCTCTATCCGATTGTCTGGATTTGGGTTGGCGCCTTTCTGCTGGCTCTTTTCATAAGCCAACCTCACTAGTGTCCAGCTGTTCGAGCCTACAGTGTCTGCAAGTTGTTCATGTCAGTTCAGTAACGGGAGTTTTTGGTAGTGACCGATTTCAATTTTCTTCACTCTTAGGAAGATCCACCCGGGAGTCAGTTT
>VFZK01000272.1 GCA_016871215.1 Acidimicrobiia bacterium
GTCGAGCTGTTCTTCAAGTGGATCAAGCAACATCTTCGAATCAAAGCGTTCTATGGAACCAGCGAGAACGCCGTCAAGTCTCAAGTCTGGATCGCCGTTTCCATTTACGTCCTAGTCGCGATCGTGAAAAAACAGCTCAATCTCAACTTCAGTCTCTACACAATTTTGCAAATTCTGAGTCTGACTTTGTTCGAAAGAAGGCTGATTTTACAGGTACTTTCAGAGATTGAGCCCGCACCTGCTCAGCGGCCTATGAGCAAACAACTGAACCTATTCAACTTATAGTTGGACACTAGTGCAGTTGGTGCAGTTTATTAATTTACGTCTCCTTACCAGTTTCTGTCGCCAAACTCGGAAAGACGCTCGGCGTAAGGGTTTCAGTCCCGGTGGGTCCAGCAGGGCAACATGCCCATGCCACGGGCACGGGCTTCCAGCCCCTGCAGCCGTCGCTCTCGGGTAGGCGGGAGCCTAGGGGGGTGAAACTACCGCTTGAGCACCCGCACCGGCGGGAAGCCTGGATTCCCGCTTCCGCGGGAATGACGACATCGTTCGCGCCAGGAACGGGGCACGGCTAATCTAACAAGCCGGCCCTAGTCGCGAAGGCGGGGGGAAACGTGCGGGGAACCGGGAAATCCCTGCCATCTTTCGCCGCTGTTCCACAGCAGAAAGGCTCGTCTGGTCTGCCTTGGCGAGTTTCGCGACAGAACTAACGAGTCAAGGGCGTTGCCCTTGATATCCCCGTATTGGAGGCCACGATCACCGCGCTGGTGACCTTCGTCCCCTTTGCGGTGGTTGTGGGTAGTGACAGATCGAAAAGCCTACATGGCCAGCATCAAACGCTAACCGTGGCTTCCATCTACCCCAACGAGAACAAGATCCTTGTGACGTCGTGCACAACGGGCTAGCCGGGGCGCGGCCCAGGGGCACTCAGCCCTTCTTGACTCCCACCGGGCCAATGGCCGCTTTGACGATGGTGGTCTGCTCTTTCTGGTGGACTTTCAGGGCTCCGGTTGCTGTGCTAGCACTCTCGGGGCGTCCGACGTAGCGCAGTGTCTGCGACCCCTTCAACTCGACGGCGATCTTATGGCTCACAAAGAACCAGGCGCCCATGTTTTGAGGTTCTTCCTGAACCCACACAATGTCGTTAGCGCTCGGGTACTTCCGCAGTTCCCGGCGCAGCAGGCTGTTGGGGAACGGGTAGATCTGCTCAAGCTTCAACAGCACGGTATTGTCTAACTGCTTTTCCTGGCATGCCTCCAGCACGTCGTAGCAGACCTTGCCACTGGCTAGCAGGATTCGCGCCACCTTATCTCTGTTCAACGACTCGCTCGCGTTAACCAGCTCCTGGAAGTGTCCGCTGGCCAGCTCGTCGAGGCTCGACGCGACGCGTGGGTGACGCAGCAGGCTTTTCGGGGTAAACAGAACCAAAGGTTTGCGCGTGCCTCGGCCATCTTTCCCGCCGCGCATCTGTCGTCTGAGCAGGTGGAAATACTGGGCGGCTGTCGTGCAGTTGCAGACCTGCATGTTGTTCTCTGCGCAAAGTTGTAGAAAGCGTTCGAGGCGCGCGCTGGAATGTTCAGGGCCTTGTCCTTCGTAGCCGTGCGGCAGCAGCAAGACCAAGCCAATGGGTTGTTGCCACTTGGCTTCAGCGCCGGCGATGAATTGGTCGATGACGACCTGTGCGCCGTTTGCGAAGTCGCCGAACTGCGCTTCCCAGAGCACCAGCGTTAGCGGGTCGGCGACGCTGTAACCGAATTCGAAACCGAGCACGGCAGCCTCGGAAAGCAGGCTGTCGTAGACTTTGAAGCGTGCCTGGCCTGGTGTGAGGTGTTGTAAAGGCACGTATTCCTTGCCGTCGATTTCGTCGAACAACACGCAATGGCGCTGGCTGAAGGTACCGCGTCCGCTGTCTTGTCCGCTGAGCCGCACCGGCGTTCCTTCAACCACCAACGTTCCAAAAGCCAGCGACTCAGCGAACGCCCAATCGATCTCCCCACTCTGGTCAACGGCCTCGCGGCGGCGCTCGAAGAAACCTTTCAGCTTTGGGTGTACGCGGAAGTCTTCGGGAAAGGTGGTCATCGCCAGGGTGATCTGCCCCAGCAGCTCGCGGCTGACTCCCGTGGGCGTCAGCGAATGGGAGGTCTCCAATTCATCCTGAGAAACAGCGCTCATCGCCTCCGGAACGAAAACGTCCACTCGCTTTTTCAGCTCGTCAAACGCCTCTTCCAACCTGGCGATGTGGACTTGGCGGATCTCTTCAACTTCCGGGGCGGTCATCGATCCTTCACGAACGAGCCGGTCGGCATAGATCTGTCGCACTGAAGGGTGTTGTCGAATCTTGCGATAGAGCAATGGCTGGGTGAAGCTGGGATCGTCGGCTTCATTGTGGCCGTAGCGCCGATAGCAGAACATGTCGATGACGACGTCCTTGCCGAACTTGCGACGAAACTCGGTGGCCACGCGCAAAACCCGGATGGCGGCCTCGGGGTCGTCTCCGTTCACGTGAAACACAGGCGCCTGCACCATCTTCGCGACGTCGGTGCTATAGGGCGTGGAGCGGGCGTCGTCCGGCGAGGTCGTGAAGCCAATCTGGTTATTGACAATCAGGTGAATCGTGCCCCGAGTGCGGTACCCGTCCAGTTGCGAGAGGTTCAATGTCTCGGCGACGATTCCTTGTCCTGCAAAGGCCGCATCGCCGTGAATGAGCAGAGGAATGAACTGCTGTTCCCCGCCAGGCTTGCGCCGATCCTGCTTGGCGCGAACAATGCCTTCGACAACCGGATTCACCGCTTCCAGGTGGCTCGGATTGGGCGACACAGAGACGGTGATTTCTTTGCCTGCCGCCGTGATGTGCTTTCCACTGGCCCCCAGGTGGTACTTCACGTCGCCGGAGCCCAGCGCTGACTTCGGATCGACGTTTCCCTCGAACTCAGACAGAATCTGTGTGTGAGGCTTGCCGATCACGTTGGCCAGCACGTTGAGGCGTCCACGGTGCGCCATGCCGATGACCACTTCGCGCACCTCATCGTCGGCGGCCATTTCCAGCAGTTCATGCAGGAGAGCGATCATCGTTTCGGCTCCCTCGCCGGAAAACCGCTTATGGCCAACAAACTTGGTATGCAGAAACCGTTCGAAGGTTTCGGCAGCAGTCAACATGGCCAGAATTCGCCGCTGCTGCGCCACATCGATCGGCCAACTGTTGCGTCCGGGCTCCATGTGCAGCTGGAGCCAGCTTTTTTGCTCGGGATGCTGAATGAACATGTACTCGACACCAATCTTGCCGCAGTACGTCTGTCGCAGGGTTTCGAGAATGTCGCGCAGCGTGGCCGTCGGAGTTGGCGCGTCCCCTAACGCAGCGCTCAGACCGCCGGTGATGAAGGTGCGGTCGAGATCCCACATGGTTAGTCCGTAGTTGATAGGGTCCAGCTCATAGTGATAGGCGGGCTCAGCGCCCAAGGGGTTGAGATCGGCGATCAAGTGGCCGCGCACACGATAGGCATTGATCAGCTGGAGCACGCGCGCCTGTTTCTCGGTCTCTTCGCGTTGCGACGACAGGCCGGCCAGTGCTGGGTTGCGATCGGGTGCCCATCGAATTGGATGGTAGGGGATCTTCAGGTCTGCGAAGATTAGATCGTAGAACTCCTCCTCACCCAACAACAGCTCTTGTATCTTGGCGAGAAAGAGCCCTGATTCGGCACCCTGGATAATGCGATGGTCGTAGGTGCAAGAGATTGTCATGGTCTTGCTAATGCCCAGGATCGCCAAAGTCTCCGCCGCCATGCCATGGTACTCAGCAGGATAATCGATAGCGCCTGTGGCTATGATGGCTCCCTGTCCCGGCATCAGTCGCGGAGAAGAGGCGACGGTGCCGACGATGCCTGGATTCGTTAGAGTGATCGTCGTTCCTGCGAAGTCGGTAGTTTCGGCTTTGCCAGCCCGTACCTTTGCAACGATGGCGTTCAACCCACTGTAAAACTCCAGAAAACTTAATGTCGCGGCGTTTTTGATGTTCGGTACCATCAGAAGGCGCGATCCGTCTTTGCGCTCGACATCGACAGCAACCCCAAGGCCTACCTGCCAGCGCTCCAAACGGCCTGGTCTCCCATCCACTTCCTGGTAGGCGTTGTTGAGGTTCGGCAGAGCGGCGAGCGCCTTCACAATGGCCCAGCCAATGAGATGCGTGTACGAAATCCGCCCTCCACCCGTCAGTGCGAGGTGCTGGTTGATGAGGCGCCGATTCTCATCGATCACTTTGACCGGAATCTCTCGTTGAGAAGTAGCTGTGGGAACGGAGAGGCTGGCCTGCATGTTTTCGGCGATCTTGGCAGCGGCTCCGTGAAGCGCCACGGGCTCTGACTCGCCGATCCCGGACGCAGGCTGAACGAGCTGGGGTGAGACGGGTGCCGCTTTCGCAGACGCCCTCGATGCATTGCCGGAGCTGGCCGCTGGGACGGTCGATTGTCCGGCATGGGGCACTCTCCCGGCAGCCACGCTATCGAAAGTGTGCCTCCAGCGTTCATCCACCTGTGTGGGATCTTCAAGGTACTGATGAATCAGCCCTTCGACGAAGCCCACGTTAGTGCCCAGCGAATCCAGATAAGCGCGCCAGCTTTCGTCCAGTCTGATTGGCGTCTTGTTCATGACGTGAATTCCTCGTTGCCTTCGCCGAATCCCAGATCTCACACGACGCGCGCTGTGCGCGAGTGCCGTCCCGGTGGCAGGCACAGCGCAAGCCATCGTGAAGAAAAAAGTTTGTCAGGACTCCCCTAGGGAGGCAAGCCGAATTCCGCTTCTCACTAGGATCGCGTCGAAGTCCGAAGGCATCACGGACTAGCGCCCGGTAGCTTCCTGGTTTGTGAAAGCGCCTTGGGCTTCGCGCGCCGGTTGCCACGCCTGTCGAGCGACGGGAGCGAAGACCCTCACCTTTTTGTCAGACTTAGGCTCATTCTGAGAAGCCCGGGCGTTGCCCCCGCGAAAAGTCTTTGTCCTCCTTACGAAGGCGGACGCCGCGTTTTCTGCGGCAGGGGGTTCCGGCGGCGAAGGATACGACCTTCTCTGGGTCTCCCTCTTATGCGCGCGCAAAAGCGAGAAGGGAGCTGACGCTTTCACTGAAGTTTTGATTCTTCCAACCGTCTGGGCGTCGCCATGCGACCAACAGTGTCTCGTTTGCGGTCCAGGGTGAGCAGCGGAATCCGCCCATCCACAAGATCATTGCCTGAGGCAGTCTGCATGCGGTGGGTCGCTGAGCGCGATTGCCCGCCAGGCCTCCACAACACAACTCCTTGCTCAATGAGCGGCTGCTTTTCGGGGCGCTGCCTGGCTCTTGGGTTTTTCTGGGATGCCCTGGTGCTGTTTTTCGGGAATGATTGGGGGCTTGTCTTCGGAGAGCCCCCGAACAAGCACGGACGGTTTGGGTGTGTCGCCGAGCGGCAACACTAGGATCGTGATGCGCCGGTTAGCGTCGGAGTAGGGATCTTTCTCGTCCAGCAGCTGTGTGTCAGCGTATCCCACCACACGAGCAATCTGGTCTGACTTCAGGCCGTTTTCCGCAAGTACGCGGCGGGCCCCATTGGCTCGGTCTGACGACAGTTCCCAGTTGGAATAGTGCCGTTCATCCGAGTAAGGCCGCCGGTCCGTGTGGCCTGCGATCACCGTTCGATTCGGGATCTTACCGATTTCTTTGGCAATCTGAATGAGCACGTCCCTGGTGTCTGGCACCGGGCGAGCGCTGCCGACTTCGAACAGTACCTTCTTGGCCTTTTCCATCAGCTGGATTTCGAGGCCATCGGGCGTCACTCGGATCTGGATCTGGTTCCGAATCCCTTTGAATGCCTCCGTTTGTCCGAAAACCTGTTGGAGGCGTTCTGCGGACCGCTCGAGCGTTGCCATCTCGTCTTCGAAACTCACTGGGGCCTTTTCCTCCTTCTTGGGCTGAAGGGCTTCGTTAACGCCCTCGTTGCCAGGCAAGAGCCCCGATCTCGATCCATCCAGTATCCCGGGTGGGTTGCGGAAGTGACCCCCAATGGCTTGCTTCACTTTCTGGCTCTGGCCAACGAGCCACAGCACCAGAAACAGGGCCATCAAGGCAGTGATGAAGTCTGCGAAGGCGACTTTCCAAGCGCCACCATGGTGGCCTCCATGGCCGCCTTTCTTTTTAATGACGATGATCGGGCGGTTATGACTCATGCAGCGATGGCGTTCTTGGCCTGCTTACAGGCCTCTTCCATTTCTGCGTTCGAGGGACGATTGAAGGAGTAGATTACTTTCCGCGCGAATTCGACTGCCACGACAGGGTTTGCCCCACCGGTGAACGAGATGACACCCGCTTTGATGGCTTCGAGAAACTTGCTTTCTTCGTGGGCCATGTGCTCCAGTTGGGTCGACAGCGGCTGAATGTAACCATAGGACATGAGAATTCCTAGGAATGTCCCGACCAGAGCTGCTGCCACGTGGTGGCCAATTTCTTCAACGGGCCCGTCGATGGATTGCATGGTGATAACAATACCCAGGACAGCGGCAACAATACCGAGTCCGGGCAGTCCGTCTCCGACCTTGGCCAAAACTCCGGAAGACAGCGCCCTTTCTTGATGGTGAGTTTCAAGTTCGGCGTCCATAGCCTTCTCGATCTCAAAGGTATCAGTCACACCGTTCACCATCAGCTTGAGAGTGTCGCAAAGGAAATCGACCGCATGGTGGTTCTTCAGAAAATCGGGGTACTTCCTGAAAATCTCACCCTGATCGGGGTTGTTGACCTCTTGCTCCAGGGCGATGAGACCTTCTTTTCTCGCCTTTCCAAACACCTCGTAGAGCATGCAGAGCATCTTGAGATATGCTGTCTTGTTGTAGGGCGAGCTCCCGAAAACGCCTGGCAACTTACCAGCGAGCATTTTGAGTACGGGCAGCGGGGTGCCGATCAGCAGCCCACCCAGAGCAGCGCCACCGATGATGACGACTTCTGCTGGCTGAAAGAGAATCGCAAACGGGCCATGGGCCATGGCATAGCCGCCTAGCACGCATCCAGTGACAGCGACGACGCCAATAATGGCAAACAAGTTTCACCTCTTCTGTGGCACGACCGGCCGGCAAGGTCGGCTGCGGTAGATAGGTCTGTCAGCCCGCTGACTCTCATCGGTCTCCAAGAGAAAATTCATAAGGGAAAATTAACAAACAAAAGCAAATTGGATGGAAAGTTACGACTGAGGGGTAGTCTGCTGCGCCGATCCGTCGAGTATCGACACCCGCAGGAAAACTGGATTCCCGCGTTCGCCGGAATGACGCTAACTTGCGCTACCTAATCCAAGCCTAGTCTAGTGTCCCTTAAATAACTAGACATACTATTCCTCTCGCTTCTGCCGTCGACGCGGTTGGGTGCTGCCGGGCTTGATCGATTCTAATTTGGCGCGAGCCCGTTCGATCTTCTTGAGAATCT
>VFZK01000273.1 GCA_016871215.1 Acidimicrobiia bacterium
CCTCGCTGTTGGTCTGGGTTCCCATGTTCTTTTAATGCATCGAATCTCACTTGTCCAGCGGTTTCCGATCTATCATCGGATTTTTAAACACCCTCTTAGCGATTTCTCACTCATCACTTGTCACTGTTTGTTCAGCTCCCGATGCAACCAGGCCTTGGCCTGGCGCCAGTCGCGCGTCACTGTGTCGACTGAGACCTTCAACACTTCAGCCGTCTCCACAACGCTCAGACCGCCGAAATAACGCAGCTCAACCATACGGCCTTGTCTGGGCGAAAGCCGCGCCAGTTCGGCAAGAGCATCGTCCAACGCTACCAACTCTGACGCGCGTTCCTTTGAGACGATGGCCGCTTCCTCCAGCGAGACAGTGCGCGCCTCACTTCCGCGTTTGCCCGTTTTCCGCGCACGGGCTTAATCCACCAGGATGTGGCGCATGGCTTGCGCAGCAACGCCAAAGAAATGAACCCGGTTCTCCCAACGTTTCTCCTCCTGGCCTACCAGCCGCAAATAGGCCTCATGGATCAACGCCGTCGCCTGCAGTGTGTGGCCGGAAGGCTGCTGTCTCATATAGCGCTTAGCCATCCGGCGCAGCTGACCATAGACTAGAGGCATCAGTTGCTCGAGCGCTCCACTATCGCCCTCGCTCCAGCGCCTCAACAAGTGACTGAGCGACGAAGTCTCCATATTTTTTTCGGCGGGCGTTCTGGTTTTCACGCCTGATTATCGTTTCTAAGGTTAAGAGCAGAAACTGCTCGACCGTCACGGCGCGCCACAACGGAAATGGGAGTGAACTCGCAGGGGATAACTGCAGACCGCCCCTCGCCTAAACTAAAAGGAGATCCAATGAAAACGCAAAAGTCTGTAAGCGCAAGAAGAATCATCATTGCACTGGCCCTGACCGGAGTCATCACTATCCCGGTTGTCTGTCTCCAAGCGCAGTCGAGCGAAAGCAGCGAAGAAGCGCTTTCGATCGAGACCCTTTCTCAAGAGGACTTACGCGAGGCGTTCGCACAAATCAAGAAGGCTCAAGGACAACGCCTCGAAGGTTCCTGGGCAGTCACGGTTACCCCCGTCGTGCCTCCGGGGGTTCCGCAGCCGCGCTCCATTCGTGCCTACGCGACGCTGGCACGCGGCGGCGCGTACATCGGCTCAGATCGCAACCGACTGGCAGGCATACAACACGGAACCTGGGCCCACATCGAAGGTCATGAATTCGCCTGGACCTTCGTTAACGACGTCTTTGACGCAGTGGGAGCTTTTGCCGGCACGCATACGATTCGAGCAAAGGTCACCCTCATCGGGAAGGATGAGTTTATCGGAGTCTCCAACGGCGAGACACGCGACGCTGCCGGAAATCTGACCTCTAACCGCTGTGCAACTGTTCGAGGCCAGCGCATCACGATCGAGCCGCTGGCACCGCAGTGTCAGAGCATTCCGTTGCCTCAGTAAGCCGGGTAAAGGCCGGTGCGCCGCCAAGCAGTGGTCAGTCATGCTCATCACCGCAGGCTTGGCGTTTCAGTCATCGGCCTGTACAACCATGCTTGGCTGACGGCCACTTTCGCCCTACGGTTGCGTTCGAAATCGATCCCAGTCACAAAGCAGGCGCTCGTGTCACGATCCAGTCTCTAGCCACAGTCTTCTGCGTCGCCAGCCGGGGAGGACTGACACTACGCGATGATTTCCTGGATCGGTTTTCCGAAGTCGATTTCCAGGCGCTTCTGCCCGGGAACTTCGAGCTTGCGGGGGTCGAGACCCAACTGATGGAGCACCGTGGCATGGATGTCGGTCACATAGTGACGGTCCTCCACGGCATGGAAACCCAATTCGTCGGTGGCGCCATGAGCAATGCCGCCCTTGATCCCTCCGCCGGCCATGAATGTCGAAAATCCAAACGGATGATGGTCGCGCCCGCCCTTTTCTCCTTCGACCCCGGGCGTCCGCCCGAACTCGGTTGCCCACACCACCAGCGTGTCTTTCAGCAGGCCGCGCCGTTTCAGGTCCTTGATCAAGCCGGCGATGGGCTTGTCGACCTTCGCGCAAAGTTCCGTGTGGTTCTTGCGGAGTTCGGAATGCGCGTCCCAGGCGTTCGCTCCGCCGTGAAAGATCTGAACGAAGCGAACGCCCCGCTCCACTAATCTTCTTGCCGCCAGACACTGCTGGCCGAATTCCTCGGTCTCCTTCTGATCAAGGCCGTAGAGTCTCTGCGTTTCTGCGTTCTCGTCGGAGAACTTCAGCAATTCCGGAACGGCAGTCTGCATCCGGAAGGCCAGCTCGTAGGACTTGATCCGTGCCTGCATAGCTGGATCGTCGGGATACTGAACACTGGCCAGTTTGTTCAGGCGCTCCAGGAACTGAAATTCCTGGACCTGTTGCTCAGCGAGGACCTCGGGTCCAGGCTTTGCATACGGCAGCGGATTCTGCGGATCAACCTCGAGCTTCACGCCGCTGTGTTCCGGACCGAGATAGTTGCCACTGACCGTAGCCGTCCCGCCGCAGCAAGGGCTAGGCATTTCGCCCAAGACAACGAACTGAGGAAGGTTCTCGTTCAACGATCCTAAGCCGTAGTGAACCCAGGATCCGATGGACGGGAAGAATCCCTGGAAAACGTGCCGACCCGTGTGGAACTGGAGCTGCGCGGCGTGGTCGTTGTCGGTGGTCCAGGTTGACCGAATGATGGACAGATCGTCGATGCAGGACCCAATGTTCGGGAACCAGTCGCTGATCTCGATGCCGCTTTGCCCGTATTTCCGGTACCCAACCTGCATCGGGAAGAGCTTTAACTTCACCTGGTGCTGGCCCGGCACAAACTCCACCACGTTCTTCTTCGTATATGGCGAATCCAGAACACTCTGGTGGGGTGTCTCATCGATGGACTTCCCTGCATACTTGTTGAGGGCAGGCTTAGGATCGAACGACTCCACATGACTGACGCCGCCCAGCATGAACAGCCAGATGATGTTCTTTGCCTTGGGCACGAAGTGGGGCTTGCCATCCGGCGGCAGCCAGGTTCCATGCTCATCCGCTTTCAGAATACCGTCACGATGCAGCATCGAGCCCAGGACTAGCCCGGTGAATCCAAGGCCGCAGTCCGCAAGGAATACACGGCGATTCACACGGCCGCAGCAGCTTGTTTGTTGGGTGAGCCATCTGGTCTCGTTCATATATCCTCCCACTGACGACTACCATGCATTGTGACACCTCAAGGAACTCCTGGGCAAAGCCGGCTTTGCTGCCCGAAAGCGGCAGGGGACTGCCGCAGTCCAAGACTCTGCGCGCAGCCCTTTTGGAGTGCGCCAGTCCTCTGGCGCTCTGGCAAGGGAAGTGGAACCCAGGATGATCCCATAGGTCGGGGAACAGATAGTTTCTTCACTATATTGTGCAAATGTCATTAGCTCAATCAAAAGCCACCGTCTCCGCGCCCTCTCCAGGATCAGGAACCAGACTTTGCCAGCGTTCCTTCGCACCTATCGTATCGTCACGAAGTCGTTGTGATTAAACAGAACGTGAACCAGGCTCTCCCGCGCACGCAGCCCGGGATTCGTGTCAGGCAATACCTTGCCCGGCTCAGCAGATTCTCCAGCGCCTGCCGTCTTCTCCCTCATAAAAAGACTCTGCTGCTGGCGCAGGAAATTCCGGCTTTCCACCAGCTCCTTCGATTCAGGCTGACGCCCCAGCGTCGTCTCAAAGGCTGCGCGAATGAACGAAGCGCTATCCTGACTGCTCTTCAGACGCTCGGAAATACTGCGTGTCAGCAGGCGCCCCTGAGTGCGGCTCAAACCACTATTGGCGAGAGCCAGCGCCTGCTGCGGAACGATGCTTTCCTCGCGCTTATAGCAATCGGTCGGATCCGGAGCATTGAAGAGTTTGAGGAACGTGGCCTGCGACTCGGGTGTGTGATGAAAATAGAGGCTGCGGCGGTAAGTCCGTTCCGCCTGGACTTCCTCGATTTCGGGGCCACCCATGGTGAGGTCCAGTTGGCCCGACACGCTGAGCAGACTGTCGCGAACCGTTTCGGCCTCCATACGCCGCGGGTTCATGCGCCAGAGGTAAATGTTTTCAGAATCACGGCGGTTGCTCGCAGAGTCCGGGTGCCGTGTCGACGACTGCATGCGATAAGTACTGCTAGTTACCATCAGGCGATGAATCGCCTTCATGCTCCAGTTGTTCTCCATCAGCTCTGCTGCCAGCCAGTCGAGCAGCTCGGGATGGCTCGGTGGTTTTCCGTTCAGGCCGAAGTTGACGACGGTTGGCACCAGCGGCCTTCCAAAGTGCCGCATCCAGATGTGGTTGATGGCAACGCGCGCCGTCAGAGGGTTGTCTCGACTCACCATCCAGCGCGCCAGCGCCAGCCTGCGGCCGCTACTCGTTTTAGGGTACTGTTCAGCAACGGGAGTAAACTCCTTGCTGGTCTGAGCCAGAGCCATCTGCGCCGATTCCACTTCTTTGCGAGCGGCGGCAACCCTTCGTTCGCGTTCTTTCTCGGCCTTTTCGTCGGAAGGCTTGTGCAAAGTGAGAGCTTCGGTCAGCTTCTGCTGTGCCTTGAACAGGCTCCCCTCGGCTTTGAGCATCTGATATAGATGCTCAGCCTGCGTCGCGGCCTTGATCAGGCTGTCGGACTGCGATTCAGCGAGTTCGGAAAGCTTCGCCAGGTCTGCGGCAATGCGGGCTTCAATGGCCGGAAGATATGCGCGTGCTGGAGCGAGCTGCTTCTCAGCCATTTGTGCAGCCAATTCGGCCTTGCGCATCGCGAAGGCGGGTTCCTCCTCAGGCAGACGATCGATCCAGCTCTGCATCAAAGCGATCTGTGTTTCGGGTAGAGGAGCGCCGCCAAACGGCATTTGCGGCTTCTTCTTGCCCAACAGGTAGAGAATCAACGGACTCTCGCTGCCACGCCGGGGAATGACGGCGGGGCCGTTCAGTGTGCCGCCCTCCAGCATCGACTCCAGACTGTCTAGAGCTAGCCCGCTTCGCGCATTGCCCGTCTTGTGACAGGAAAGGCAGTTCTTTTCCAGGATCGGCTTGATCTCCCGGGCAAAGTCGATTGAGGCGGCTTCTGATTCGACAGCGCTGACGGGAGCCGCCGGGCTGACGACCGCCGGAGCAGCAGCAGGCTGAGAGGCCAGTCGGCGCTGCGCCAGCTCGCGAGCCGCTTGAGCCCTCGCCAGGATCGCTTCAGCCTTGGCGATGCCATCCTTCGCCTGCTTCACCAAGTCCTCCTGCACGTAAGCGCGCAGCACAGGAAAGGCGGCTTCCGGCGGCACGGTCAGAGGCTGGATTTCAACCGGGCGATTACCGAGGACCTCAGGCACTGCCGGGGACAAGGGATGCTCCTTATCTGGGCTCCTCTCGTCTCCTCGAATGAAGCGATACGTCGCGGGATAGATGGCGGTAACGTAGGGTTCTTTGCTGGTGGATTCTCGCGGCTCAGCATCGTAGGCGCGGGGAATGCCGCGCTTGGTCACATCAGGTTCTCCCGGGACTCTCTCCAGACGCACGTCGTACGGCTCAAAGAAGGCGCGAAACTTGTAATACTCCTCCTGGGCAATCGGGTCATACTTGTGGTCGTGGCAGCGAGCGCACTTTAGAGTGACGCCCAGAAAACCAGCCGCTACATGTTCAACCGTGTCCTGCAGCCAGACGTTACGGTTGAAGATGTACCAGGTGCGTGCCAGGTAGCCTGTGGCTCGGAGGGTGTTCAGATCGTTCGGGGCCACCTCGTCGCCGGCAAGCAATTCAGTAATCATCCGGTCGTATCCCTTGTCCTGATTCAACGACTCGATGATCCAATCGCGCCACTGCCAGATATGCGGCTGGCTATTGCGAATCTGGCTCCCGTATCCGTACCAGTCACTGTAACGCCAGATGTCCATCCAGTGGCGGCCCCAACGCTCGCCGTAACGAGGGCTGGCAAGGAGTTGGTCGACCACCCTCTCATAGGCCTGGCTTGAGTTGTCGGCTAGAAAAGCCTGGAGCTCGTCTGGGGTTGGGGGAAGGCCGATCAAGTCCAGATAGACGCGCCTCAGCAGGACGGGCTTCTCCGCCGGACCTAGCGGAGTGAGCTTCTTCTCTTCCCGTTTGGCGGCAACGAAGGCATCGATGGCATTACGCACCCAGGCCCGGTTCCTGGGCTGCGGCATTACCGGCCGTTTCACAGGCTGAAACGCCCAGTGATCGCTGCCATGTTTTGCGGAAATCTGAGCCTCCGCTGCCAACTCCAGCGGCCGGTCGTATGGGACCCCATTGTTCACCCAGGCGACGATCTGGGCGATGCTCGCCTCAGGCAACTTCGCCGCCCGGTGCGGCATGCCGGGTTCATGTTCATGCCGGATCTTCTTCACCAGTAAACTCTCGTTTGCCTTACCCGAAACCACCACCGGGCCATTGTCGCTGCCGCGCAGCAGGCTCTCACGCGTCGCCAGGCTAAGTCCGGCCTGCTTGAACTTTCCTCCATGACAACTGAAGCATTGCGTTTGGAGCGTGGTGCGAACCTGCTCGGCGAAAGGCTGAAGCCCACCCGCGCTGGTGCTGGAGGAAACGCTGGCAGCCGGTTGCCCAGGCGCAGCGGAGGCTGGAGATGGTGACGGAATCACGGCGCCTAGATTGATCCAGAGCTCCACCAGGGCAACGACTTCCTTGGGCAGTTTGTCAGACTTGTAAGGCATGGCCGGCTCTGCGGTGTGAGACACCAGCTTGGAAAGCAGGCTCTCCTTCGCATTGCCGGGAATCGTGGCCGGTCCACTCTTGCCGCCGCGACGCAGTCCTTCGGGAGTCGACAGATCCAGTCCCCCCTGTCGGGATTTTTCGTCGTGACACGTCTGGCAATGTTCTTCAAAGACGGGCCTGATATGGCTCAAGTAGAGTTCAGCACTGGCTTTCTCAGCGCTGACCGCGGCTGCGGTTGCTGCAACTTCAGCAGAAAAAGGAATAGCCCGAAGCAGGGTCGGAATTAACCCAACACCGATCCCCGTGAAAATGAGAAGTGCGCTTAGGCGAGAATTCGACGAAAGTCTTCCCATATCTGTGGACAGGAGCACATATAGAATGTCGATGCGGCGAGACCAAGGTCAAGACGGCTTCCAGCATTCTGGACGAGAAATGCGCGCCTGTCATCCTCAAAAGCTGTCGGTAGGTTACACTCGGCTCCTTTGGAGGATACACGGTCGCGGGCCTTCGCCCGCAGCCAAGGTTCTGGACATGAAAATCAAGGATGCCGAAGCAATCAAGAAATCCTTGCGTCGCTGACGCGACGCGGAAGACTTGTGCTAGGTGTCTTTCCAGGGGATGAATCCCCTGGCTAGTGTAGTGTCCAAGAATTAGATGGACAGTTGGTTTTGAGGTTTTCTGGTTCTGGGTTGAGTACAACCGGGCTGAATTTGCTCAAGAGTCTGACGACACCGCGAGAGTTTTGCCACGATGGAT